>JBDHVM010000265.1:0-2513 GCA_039809725.1 Peptostreptococcus sp. | reverse complement strand
GCAAAATAGTTTTTAAATCACCCGTATGATCTATATATCCTTTTATATTTATATTCTTTATATATATTACTCCTGCATTACTTGTTTAGTTTTATTAGCTTTGCTTCATTTGTTTTGTCAGTTTTTCTTAGTTTAGTTTTATTAGCTTTGCTTAGTTTACCTCTGCTTAGTTTAGTTTTATTAGCTTTGCTTAGTTTACCTTTACTTAGTTTAGTTCTATTAGTTTAGTTCTATTAGCTTTGTTTTTATTATTTTACTTTATATAAAATAAAGACTACTGCAAATACAGTAGTCTTAATATCGATATTGGCGGGAATGCGTGAGAATCGAACTCACCCAAGAGGCTCCTAACCCCTCATACTAGTTTTGAAGACTAGAGGGCACACCAGCACCCATTCACCCCCAGATACCTATTAATAGTACCATAAAAAGATAAATAAAACAATAGTGAAACACATTTTTTCTTTTTCATATTATAAAAAAATGACTTTTAATTTAAAATTTATAAATCAATGTTTTCTATCTGCCAGTTTATCGTCTCCATATCCAAAGATATTAGAATCGTGTTCACCTTTTTAAAATGATCACACCCAAAAAAGCCACGATGAGCTGAAAGTGGACTCGGATGTGGTGCTTCAAGTATAAAATGCTTGCTATGATCAATTAACTTTTTCTTGCTCCTAGCATTAGCACCCCAAAGCAAGAAAATAACAGGCTCATCTCTTTTATTGAGTAGCTCTATTATTCTATCCGTAAAAATTTCCCATCCGATTCCCTTATGCGAATTCGCTTGATGTGCCCTTACAGTTAGAACAGTATTTAGCAACAAAACACCCTGTTTTGCCCATGGAACTAAATATCCATTATTTGGAATATAACACCCCATCTCGCTATTTAATTCTTTATACATATTTAACAGGGAGGGTGGCGTCTTTATTCCTGGCTTCACTGAGAAAGAGAGTCCGTGAGCCTGTCCATCATCATGATAAGGATCCTGACCCAAAATTACCACCTTAGTATCTCTATATGAAGTGTACTTTAAAGCATTGAAAATATCATACATATCTGGAAAAATCTGATTTTCTTTGTATTCTTTTTTTAGAGTTTCCCTTAAATCTAAGTAATACTTTGATTCAAACTCTTTTTCCAAAATATTATCCCAATCATTACCTATATTAACCATAGTTCCCCCTTATAATTTCTTGTGAATTTTCATTTAGCCTCTACAATATTAATGTCATTGTTCTTTTTATTTAGCTTCAACATCATATCGCCTTGTTCTTTTATTTAGCTTCAACATCATTATCGCCTTGTTCTTTTTCATCTCCGACTATTTTTATATTTATTCTATGTGGTAAGCAAACTATACTTTGACCTGGCTTACTAATCTTGCCAGTGTTTACACAAACCTTGTCAGGACAGTTTGAGTGAGTCATTTCAACAACCTTATCGTGTATTGAAATCTCATTTACTCCATTTTTTGTTTTTATCTTTATTTTTTCATTTGCAGTTATAGGGTATTCTCGATATAGCTTATTATCTACAAAAATTTCTATCTTATTTCCTCTACCCGAGTTAAAAATTTTATTTAATATAAGTCCTTGTAAAATGACTATTCCAACAATAATTATTAAAATAATATCTCTCTTCTTCATTCCTTCTCCTTGTTTTATGGTATAATAATCTATGTGTCTTACAAGTTAGATTATATCATATTTAGGAGGAAATTATGCAGAAAAGGAACATTAAAATTTTACTATCGATAATAACACTTATTCTTGTTTCAACAGTTTTTTTATATAACTCTATAAATAAAAAAGGAACTTTTTCAACAACAAACTACTATCTTGATACTGTGAATCAGGTTTCATTGATAAATGTTAGAAAAAATAAAGCCGAAAGAATTTTACCAAAAATCGATAAAATAATTCTTTCAATAAACAACGAAATGAGCTCACATTTGCCTGGAAGTGAAGTTACAAAAATAAATACTTTTTCAGGCATAAAACCTGTAAAAGTTTCTAAGGATACATTCGAAGTAGTAAAAAAATCAATATACTACTCCGATAAAACATCAGGAAAATTCGATATCACAATAGGTTCTTTAACATCTCTTTGGAACATTGGAAATCAAGATGCAAAAGTACCTTCAGAAAATGAGGTATCGTCTTTACTTCCTCTCATTGGGTATAAAAATATAGAATTGAATGAAAAAGATAGCACTGTATTTTTAAAGAAAAAAGGTATGAAGATTGATCTTGGTGGAATCGCAAAGGGCTATTGTGCAGATAAGGTAGCAGACTTTCTAAAAAAAGAAAAAGTAGAAAATGCAATAGTAAATTTAGGTGGAAACATTTTTGTTTTCGGAAAAAATAAAGAAGGAAATAAATTTAGCGTCGGTATACAAAATCCCGAAAAAAAGAACCAGGACTCTATGGCAAAGATAAAGGTCACAGATAAATCAATTGTAACTTCAGGTATATATGAAAGATACATTGAAAAAGGTGGAAAAA
>JBDHVM010000264.1:0-2516 GCA_039809725.1 Peptostreptococcus sp. | reverse complement strand
ATTTATCCACCCCTTGAAAATCCCTTCCTTCTTCTACAAGGTCAGCTAAATAAATCACTTCCTCTAGTTTTGTCATTTCAGGTTTTGCAGTTGTATGGTATCTAATTGCACCTAGAATTTCTTCATCATCGATCCCAAATTCAAATTTAGCAATGTATGCGCCCAAAATGCTATGCGACAGTGCAGTACTGATTTTTTCCAGTTCATCCAACTCGATACTATACTTTTCACAAACAAGCTTAACATCTGAATGCCTTATATACTTTGCTGTATCATGTAAAATTCCAGCAACTTCAGCCTTATAAAGATCACACCCTGCTATTTCAGATAATTTTACAGCCGCTTTTGCAACGTTTAAGGAGTGTTTTATTCTTTTTTCTGGTAGATAATCACTCAATTTCGCTATCATTTCCATTTTGTTCATCTACCCTCTTACACCTCCATATAAATTATTAGTATAAATATATTCCTCAATTCTACCAGGTACCAAATATTTTATGCTCTTATTTCTCAAAACTCTACTTCTGATATATGTAGAAGATATTTCCAGTGAAGGAACATATAAAATATCAATATCAGCTGTGTACTTTTCCCTCAACCTCTCAACATTTTCTTGTGTCTCTAATAGATTAATCCCAGGTCTAATCGCTGCAATAAATTTTGCAAGTTTGAAATTTTCTTCAAATTCTTTCCATTGCTCAATTTTATTGATGGCATCCGATCCTGTAATAAAATATAGTTCCTCATTAGGATATTCTCTTCTGATATACCTAAGTGTTTCAACAGTAAAATTCTCCACATTTGAGTTTACTTCAAAGTCAGAAACCATAAAATTATCATTCTTTAATGTGGACAGTATCACCATATTATATCTATGATGCTTATCCAAGACGTTCTTTTTGTGCGGTGGATCACCAGTAGGCATAAAAATCACACTGTCAAGACCGTACTTATCTCTTATAAATTCGGCAGTAGCCAAGTGAGCATTGTGAATAGGATTAAATGTTCCACCCATTATTCCCACCTTTAATTTTCTGTCTGTATTCCTGAATTGTTCAATTTTTTCTTTATTTTTTTTATGAGACAATTCAAGTCGATCCTCTAATAACATCTCTTTTTCCCTTCAAAACAATGATAAATTCATTTTATCACAGCTAGCAATAGTTGTCCAATCCGTTTTTATTTACGGTCGTCCATATACATAGTAAAAATATTGTATATCCCAATAATAATACTCAATAAAATTATAATTATATTTTTCATTTTAACCTCAATTTATTTAAGAACTTCTCTAATAGCCGTATTTATTGTATCATAATCAAAACCTTTGTACGCTAGATGCTGATACAGCTTATTCCTTATCGCCCTTTCATCTTTTTCTTTTATTTTTGGCAGTCTTTTTTTTGCAAGTATGATTGCATTTTCAATCTCTACATCCTTATCAACTGTTGAAATAACACTTTCAATATCTTCTCTTTGTATTCCTTTTGAGTAGAGATTTTGCTTTATCCTGTTCTTACCAATCTTTTTAAAGTTAAGATCGTTATTTACAATTTGTTGTGCAAATTTTTCATCGTCCAAATATTCGTATTTTTTTAGTAAATCCACTACTCTATCAATTATTTCTTCATCAAATTCTTCAGCAAGTTTTTCCCTGATTTTTTTTTCTGATTTACTTGTCCTTGAGATTGAGTTTAGTGCCTTAATTTTTGCTCTTTCAAAATCATCATCTTTTATTATTTTAGTTAATTGATCCTCTTCTATCTCATCGCCAACACTTATTCTATGCTTGTAGATCAAGTCAATGTGTAGCGATATAAAGTACTCTCCATCAGAGTAAATATTTACTCTATTTTTATTTTTTTTCTGATATTCTATAGCTGTTATCTTCAATTTTCTCACAACCTCTCACATTGATTATATCATATTCATAAATAAATTCTTATTAAATATTTACTAATACTTATAAAATATATTATAATAAGAATAGCATTTTCTAAGCGTTTTATATATCGTTATTAAATATGTATCGCTTTATGTTTATTCTATATAGTTTTTATCAAAAAAAAGTATTTATCATAAAAAATAGTTTTTATCATAAAAAATAGTTTTTATCATAAAACAGTATTTATAATAGAAATATTAATTGATTTAAGTGACTTGGCGAAAATTCACCGCCTCGTTGAAACTTTTTTGTATTTTTTTAGCTAATGCTAATAATTTCATACAATTTTTCTTGTTAAAAAAGTAATGTCGAAAGGAGTTTGCATGAGAAAAATAATTTTTGTTTTCTGTGGCGGATTTCTAGGTGCAATACTAAGAAGTATCATCTATGATATACCGCTTAAAAAAATCGACGGTATCTTCCCCATTAACGAAATAATCGTAAATGTACTTGGGTGTTTTATGTTATCTTATATAACAAACTTAGTAAAAATTTCTATCAATTCGAAATCAAACTTTAAAATTGACGATGATTTATACTCTGCAATAACCACTGGATTAATCGGTGCTTT
>JBDHVM010000263.1:0-2550 GCA_039809725.1 Peptostreptococcus sp. | reverse complement strand
GGTTTGTATGTGGTTTAAATCGTAACTTGATTTATCTTTTCAGATTTATCAATTATGATTTAAACAGTTAATCAATTTGCTTTATTTAAAAAGCGTTATTGAATTAACCTGCTGTTCAATTTTCAAAGTTCATTGTCGCTTCTTTATTCTTTATTATAGCGACTTGTATATTATATCAACCTATAATATATTTGTCAATTATTTTTTTACTTATTTTTTTTAAAATTTTTGACTTTATCCTCTCTAAACTAGCAATCATTTCTATCGCTAATCTTAAGGACAAGTAATACTATATCACCCTTATATCAATCTGTCAATATCTTTTTTATTTTTTTATTAAAAAGTAATTCTATTTTCCAAATATGTTATAGAACACCGTGTTTTTAATAATTTGAAAATATAGCTTGGATATTCATTACTAGAAAATATAGTTTGAATATTCATTTCATTTTATATGTTTATCAAGTTTCTAGCTGATGCTTCTCTAAATATAAAATAGAGACCCGTCACTCACCTTTTTATTAAAAAGGCTAACTAACAGTCTCTATTTAAATACATACTTACTTTTGTAATATACCCTTAATATATACATTATGTATACTACTTATTTATAGAAGTTCTTTGTACTTACTTTAATAGAAGTTCTTTTTACTCAATTATATTTTTTTACTCTTTTATATTTTTTTACTCATTTATATTTTTCTACTTAATTTATATCTTTGTACTTACTTTATAGAAGTCTTTGCCTTATTTATATCTTTGTACTTATTTATAAAAGTTCTTTTTACTCATTTATATCTTTTTGCTTATTTATATTTTTCTACTTATTTATATCTTTGTACTTACTTTTATAAAAGTTCTTTGTACTTTTTTATATATATTTTTTTGACTACGGTCGCAAGTACCATATACATCATTACTATAACTGCCAAGTAACCAAAGTACACTAATGGAAGTGGCGCCAATCCAATTGATCTTCCAAATCCAGTGAAAGGTATCACAGTCAGTATTCCAATCGCTATCGCAGTGATAATTGTCAACTGCGCTGATGCTCTACTTTGTATAAACGGTAATTTCTTTGTTCTTATCATATGTATTACTAGCGTCTGACTCCACATCGATTCAATAAACCACCCTGCTTGGAATACTGCAATATAAAGGGCTTTCATATTAGGATCTGTCAATTGAGTAAAAAGCATTCCGCCCGTAAACATCGGAGCTATAATAAAGTACATTATTAAATATGTAATTATATCAAAAATTGAACTTGTAGGTCCCATCCACACCATAAACTTAGATACTGATTTTACATCCCAAGCTTTAGGTTTTTCAAGAAATTCTTTATCTACATTGTCCCAAGGAATCGCCGAACAAGAGATATCATAAATCAAATTCAATAATATAATATGTATGGCCGCCATCGGTAAAAACGGTAAAAATGCGCTTGCAATCAAAACAGAAAACACATTTCCAAAATTTGATGATGCTGTCATTTTTATATATTTAATCATATTCGCATATGTTTTTCTACCCTCTATTATCCCATTTTCTAATACCATCAAATCTTTCTCAAGTAGTATTACATCTGCTGATTCTTTTGCAATATCTACAGCATTGTCCACTGAAATCCCAACATCCGAAGCATTCAATGCTCCTGCATCATTTATTCCATCGCCCATATAACCTACAGAGTGCCCTTGTTTTCTCAAAATTTCAACCACTCTAGTCTTCTGAGACGGAGACATCTTCGCAAACACATTTACCTTAGATGCGATCTTACCCAGCTCTGCATCGCTCATTTCTTCTACCTCAGAACCGACGTATATTTTATCAAATTTTATACCAACCTGTGAACAAACGCTTTTTGTAACATCTTCATTATCACCAGTAATAATCTTTACACTTACTCCATTTTCTTTTAAAGCTTTAATAGCGTCAATTGCACTTTCTTTAGGCGGATCTAAAAAAGCTAGATATCCAATTAACACCATTTCACTTTCGTCTTTCACTGAAAATTCTCCAACTGAAGATGGATTGGTTTTTTGTGATACTGCAATAACTCTCATTCCACTATCATTTAAGTCTTTTACCATGCTTAGAACTAAGGCTTTTTTCTCCTCAGTCAACTCCATCACTTTCCCTTTATACTCTACGTACTTTGAAATTGTAAGCATCTCTTCAACAGCACCTTTTGTAATCATCTGAGTTTTCCCATTTTCATCTTCAACGACAACGCTCATTCTTCTTCTAGCAAAATCAAATGGCACTTCATCCACCTTTTTATAACTTGTGATGCTGTGTTCTATATTTTTATCTTCGTCTTTTATCTCCATAGTTTTTTCTATTATAGCCATATCAAGAAGGTTTTTAAGTCCCGTTTGATAGTAACTATTCAAAAAACCATGCCTTAAAACTCTTGTATCTGAGTTTCCATCAATATCTAAATGCATCTGTAGTTTGACCCTATCTTCTGTCAAAGTACCTGTCTTATCAGTACATAAGATGTCTATGGAGCCTAAATTTTGTATTGAATTTAAGTTTTTAATAATC
>JBDHVM010000262.1:0-2557 GCA_039809725.1 Peptostreptococcus sp. | reverse complement strand
GCACTAACCTTGCTGTTATAATAATTGGTATTATATTGGCAACCGTTTTCGCAGCTTCAACAGCATATTCAGGAATGAAGGCTGGTTTGACAGTGGCAGCGGGTATACCAGGATCAATAATTGGTTCTGCATTGATAGCAGCTTTTGCTAACAAAAAGGGAATTTTAGGAAAAAATATTGTACAGGGTATGGCAAGTGGTGGAGAATCAGTTGCAAGTGGTATGATATTCGTTTTACCAGCTGTAATACTAATCGGTAGCAAAATATCTTTTATAGAAGGTTTTGTTGTAGGTGTTGCAGGTGTGTTATTCGGTGTAGGTGTTGCTTCATTGGTACACAACTATCTTATTATTGAAGAACATGGTAATTTAAAGTATCCAGAATCTATGGCTATTTCAGAAACTTTGGTTGCATCAGATGCAGGTGGAGATTCAATAAAATATATGGGAATAGGTTTTGGAATTGGTGGTATACTAACTTTACTTTCTGGAGCGTTCTTAAACAAGTTAAACAATTTAGTTAGCTTTGTAGGAAATAAATTTTATAAATTCAAATTCGAAGTAGAAGTGAACCCACTACTTTTAGGTATTGGATTTATAGTTGGTCTTGAGGTTGCTCTTACAATGTTTGCTGGTACACTTTTGGCAAACTTTGGTATTATGCCTTTGATTGGATATTTTGCTAGTATGGCAAACGAAGGGGCAAAAGTTTGGAATAATCCGTCAATGGGAATTTCAGCAATGGATGTCAATGCGATTGCAGGTAGTTATGTAAAATATATCGGTGCTGGTATGATGTTATGTGGGGGTGTTATTGGTGCAGTTAAGTTGATACCTACGATAATATCTTCAGTAAAAGAAACACTAAAAGCAAAGTCTTCAGCATCAGCAGGTGGAAATTCAATGTTCCAAACAATAATCCTACTAGGTGGTTTAGTATGTGCAATTTTAGGCGCTTTCTTAATATCAAATGGGTTTGTGATGGCAATTGTTGGTGTGATTGCTTCTGTAATTCTTTCTGCTTTGTTTGTTATTGTTGCAGGTAGATTGACAGGTACAATAGGTACTTCAAATCTTCCAGTATCTGGTATGACAATCGCATCTCTTGTAATAGCTACATTGATATTTGTAACAATGGGATGGCATAGTAAATCTGATAATAGATCACTATTATTATTTGCTACATTTATAGTTGTTGCAATCGCAATAGCTGGTGGTTATACTCAGTCTCAAAAGGCTACATTTATAGTAGGTGGAAATAAAAATGAAATGCAAAGAAGCTTTGTGTTAGCTGGTATTATTGGAGTTGTAATAGTTGTTGGTACAATAATATTACTTTCAAGCCAGTTGGCAGTAACTGGGGATAATCCTCCGTTTGCACTTCCACAGGCAAACTTAATGTCAACTCTTACTTCAGGAATAACTTCAGGACAGTTACCATGGGTAATGATAATTGTGGGTGTAGTAATCGCACTTGTGATGTTCTTCCTAAACTTACCAATAATGACAGTAGCAATAGGATTCTATCTACCTATCTCAACAACTGCAATTATATTAATAGGAGCTTTAATTCGTGTTCTAGTTGAAAAAACAACTAAGAATGAAACATTAAGAGAAATGAAAATTTCAAATGGTGTAAGTTTATCTTCAGGGCTTGTTGCTGGTGGTTCTATTATTGGGCTAATCGGTATAATAATGCAAATAACAGGTATAGTAAAAGGAACTGCTCCAACAGGATTTGCTGCAAGTAATACAATGGCGATAATCCTTCTTGTAATTTTGGTTGTTTCGACTTATGTGGCTATTAATACATCAAAGTCAGGCGATAAAAAGTAGAAGATATGAAAACAAATGAAGAAATATTAAATTTAGTTTATAAAAAAAATGATGAGATTGAATTTATTCGAGATACAGACGGTTTGGTCACTATTTTAGAACCACAAGACCACGTTATTCAAAGGGGTTTCAGAAAAATTGGTTTTAAGATTCCTGAATGTAAAAAAACAAAGTTAGACGATTATGCTAGCTTTGTGTACCTAAATATTGACGGTGAAAATACCGTTGAAAAAATTGGTGAATTACTTTTGGAAAAATACGGAGAGGATGCGAATCCACTGTATGAGAGACTATTGTTGTTTTTGAATCATATAGATGTAAACTGTAAATTCATAAAAAAAATAGATGATGAGTTAGATTAGTAAAACTAGAATAAATGTATTTATTTAAAACACTAACTTTAAAATGTATTTTTATATTTCAATAATTTACGCTGAGGTTGTCTTAATAGGCAATTTCAGCGTTTTTTATATGTCGCTTAAAAATATTAAGGTATAGAGGTTAAAATAATTATGAAAGAGTAGCGCTATTTCGTATTTAACCTGTTAAAATTTATATTGATAGTGTAAAATATATATTGTCAGTAAAAACATATTAAACACAAAACACATTCTTTATTTAACTTATATAACTCGGCTAAGATGTCCCCTCCTCTAAACAAAGTGTAGGTGGCGGGTACATTTTGGATCTTCAGGCGGTGAGCATATCTCGCATCGTTGAAA
>JBDHVM010000261.1:0-2576 GCA_039809725.1 Peptostreptococcus sp. | reverse complement strand
CTCATCTTGCGCATCTATTTTTTCTTTTGGTATTACTGTTTGCTTTCTTTCTGACAATTTACTTTTCCTCTTCTTCCTTTATTATTTGAATTATATATCTACATAATCAACTATTTAAAAAAGCACTGTTTTTAGCAGTGCTTTTTATCTTACATATATTATTTTATCATATATTGCTCTATTTTTGTATTATAAAAACTATAGATTAATTATTTTTACTACTTGCTACTGCAAGTTTCGTTAATTGTTGAGTAGTATACACCAGTATTCGAGTTAGACATAAGAATATTAAGAGCATACCCTTGTGAACTATCATCTATTTTTGTGATACCAACAGCTCTATCAACCAGAAAGAAATTTATCTTCCTTATCAAGATAATACCATAAAAGATGTTTTCACCTATCGTGATAATATCTTTAATCTTACCATTATCAATCCTTGGAGATTAACACCGATAAATCAATTTTTTTGAAAAAAATAGCGTTGATGGTAATATACTTCCTTCATCTTCTTATGATTTAAGGCTTCATTACCATCAACGCTATAAATTATACATCCTTTAATTATCCGAGCTTTTTAGTGCATCTAACATATTTGTAGAATTGATTTTTTTATGCATCAACATCATTACAACTATAGAAAAAATCATTGTTAAAACAGCAGAGATTATATAATTGGAAAATTTTATCCCAGGAACAAACATTGAGTCTGCAGGTGGCAAGGTAGTAATTATATAGTTTTGAAGTCTATTACCGAGTACACATCCTAAGATAATTCCAAAAATTGTAAGTACAAAATTTTCTCTGAAAATATACATACTAGTCTCTTTTGGATAAAACCCTAAAACTTTAATTGTACTTAGTTCGTATATTCTTTCGGCAACGTTAATATTTGTTAGATTAAATAATACGACATACGCCAACAAAGACGAGCAAATAATCATTATTACAATTGAAAAATTCAAACCATTTAGCGTAGCATCTACTTGTCCTTTGCTATCTTTTGTCGATGTTACTGACTGTGCGGCGGATAATTTCATTATTTCTCTCGATACTATATTCACGTTTTCAGCAGAAGAATCTTGTAGTTTTAAAAGATATCCATTAAACTCTGCATTTTTTCCAAATGTTTTTTCATAATATTTAGGGCTCATATACATATAATTTTGTAAGTACCACTCAGTTTTCTCACCATATTTCAAATTTTTTTCTTCACCGCTATCTGTGTACACAGTTAATTTTCTTCCTGAGTGATCTTTGAGTGAACCTACAAACTTTTCCGTAAGAACTGCAGAATCATTATCAAGTTTTATTGATTTAGAAGTCTTTCTGTCTCTTAATTCTATAAATTCATTTATTCTATCAACTTTTTTGGGAACAATTAAATTAATTGTATGTTCGCTATCACTTTTATTTTCGGTATTAATTTTCTGGTATAAAATCTCTTCTGAGTCCATTATCATCGAATTTTTGTATATCATTTCTTTAAATTCAGAGACCTCTTTTTTCAGAGCATTGTTGTCAAAGGTAACAAGTAGCTCGTATTTACTAATTTTAGAATATTGTAAATCTGAAATGCCCTTTATGGAATCTCTTATACCAATTCCAGTAACAAGTAAAGTAGTACATCCAGCTATACCCAGTATTGTCATTGACATTCTAACTTTATACCTAAAAATATTCCGTGCGGTTACTTTTTTGTTAAAACTTAGCCTGTTCCAAATAGGAGTTATTCTTTCTAAAAATATTTTTGACCCACTTTTTGGAGGCTTTTTTCTCATTAAAGCCGATGGATTGACTTTTAATTCCTTATTTAATATATATACTGTCGATAGTACTGTACAAGATAACGCTATAATAAATGCTAAAAAAACGTACTTATAATCAAATCTTAAAACCACCGAGCTAAAAATGCTGTTAGGAGCATATGATTTATATATTACGCTTGGTAGAAGCGTCAGTCCAAGAGTAACGCCTAAAATATATCCTATTAAGCCACTAAAAAAACCATACATAATATACTTCTTCATTATTTCCCATTTATTATATCCTAATGCCTTTAAGATTCCAATATGCGAGCGTTGCTCATCCACCATTCGCAACATTGTCGATAACGTTACTAGTAAGGCTACTGCAAAGAAAAATACGGGAAATATATTGGATAGACTATCAAGACGATTAATTCCATCTCTAAATACATCATAAGTACTTATAAATTCATCTCTAGCATATACTTTGTAATTGACTTCCTTTAGATTGGCGTATCTGGCTTCTGCATCTTCAATCTTTTTCTTGCCATCTTCTATTTTTCTATACGCTTGTACGTAGTTTTTTTGAAAATCACTATTATTTTTCTCGTATGCCCTTTTTGAGTTATCTAACTCTTTTCTCGCATTTTTTAGTTTTTCTTCACCTTGTTTTACAGATCTATCAAAAAGATCATTTTTTTCCTGAAGTGCATATTTTGCCTCTACAAGCTGTATTTTTGCGTTCTTAAGACTATTAATAGCATCACTTATTTCTTTTATTTTTTGATCTACTAGATTTCCAGCATCATTGATATACTCAGTATGCAC
>JBDHVM010000260.1:0-2589 GCA_039809725.1 Peptostreptococcus sp. | reverse complement strand
GTATCATCGCGTGTTTCATGCGTATCACTTTGCGTATCATATAAACATCATATCACTTATGGAAATATTAGTAGTTTATAAATATTTATAAACTGTTGTACGACTAATTCCTAAATTTCTAGCTACTTCTGTTGGAGAATGATCTGGATTTTCTTCTAAATATTCCTTTACTAAATTTTCTTTTGATGGTCTTCCGTTGTTATCAGTCCATTTCCTTCCTTCTCTCTTCATTCTTAAATCTCTTATCATTCTAGCTTCTTCTAAGTGATCACTTTGCTTTTGATAATTTCTTTTATTTTTTTCAATAGGAATATCAGTCAATTTTACAATGTCATCAATAGTAAAATTATAATATTGTCTATCATAGGTTTCTAAAGCCGATTTAATATCATCTTCTTCTAAAGGATTGGAATGTTCTATTTCCTTTAACTCATCAAAAATTTTATACATATCTTCTCTAACTTCATTTTTTGGAATATTACACTTTACAGCATAAATTGCCATACACATTAAATAAAAATATCTATGTCCACCCTTAACCTTATAGCTCTGTCTTAACCACCAATCATAAAGATCTCTCTTTATATCCCATTTTTTAGCTCTCTTATCTCCTTGAACAATCACTCTTTCATACCACTCTGGAAACTTTTCTTCTGCTTCTACTAAAGTATATTGAGTGGGTCTAAAAGGCACATTTATATCAACTCTATTTTTTTCTTCATCTGCATAAGAGTTAATATAATCTAAAGTAACCCTCTCTCCAGTTTTAAAAGCTTTTACTGGTAAATCATATTTATCATTTCTAGACCCAACCATTCTAAAGCCTTGATTAATTGACTGATACTGTATCTGTTTTTCTTGAGAAGTTGCCTTATACTCCCACATCTTAAAAGTTAAATCATACTTTAACTGCTTCATCTGAAGCTTAATATTCGGATATAAAGCAATCGGTTTTTCAAATACATAGTAAATATGAAGACCTGTACCACTCATTACAATAAAAGTCGGCTGAGGAAGCGTTCTAAGTCCTGGTTTTTTACCTATTCTTGAAAATAAATTCATTAACTCATTTTTCCCTACTGCATCAAGGTCAAAAACTAAAGCATTCATCTGCTGAGCATACTCTAAGCGATTTACACGACCTCTATAAGCTAAACCTGAACACAAAGTCATAGGATTATTCTCTACAAACTCTTTATAATCTTCTTCCCAGGTATCATTAAGCATTATTCTTCTTCTTAACTTTCTTTCTGTACCCTCATCTTTAGGATCCTTATATAAATAAATAGCATTAGGTTTAGAATAATCTGCCGGCATTTCTCCTTCGTCTTGATTATTAGGAAATATATATCTATAAAATTTTTCACCTTCTATTTCTTCATAATGAAAACTCAATAACTCTTCTACTTCCTTATAATTCTTCTTCTTATTCTTTATATTATTACTCATATAAATCACCCCTTTTAAAACAATACCCCTAAAGACTACTGGGGGGACTTAGATTATCAATATATTTATTGGACACTTTTAGTATATCATAATTCTAACTCTTTTAAAACAATACCCCTGAAGACTACTAGGGGGACTTAGATTATCAATACATTTTATTGAACACTTTTAGACTACTTTAATAGTCAAGCTGTAAGTGTGGGTGAATGCTTTAGCAGAGGGCAAAGCCTTAATATAAGTTTTAGGGGTGTTAGCACCTTTTTTAAAAGGGGTCTAAGATCTTCTGATGTTAAACCACTCACTAAATAAACTAAAGGTAGTATTTTTAGAAAACCACTAAAAATATCCACCTTGATTTTATTTTTTTATTTGCTTGGTTAAAAGTAGGCTAAAGCATACAGAAAACATATAAGTTCCTATTTAGCTTTAGCCTTGATAATTATAGCAAATAAAACCATTCCTTAGCTTGTCCATGAGCTTTAACTTAAATCTATAAGGCTTAGCACCAGAAAACATATAAAACCCCTTAGAATTGATTTTAGAGCCTTGATATTGTTTTATTTAATCCCTGATCTAATCAAATTTTAAGCTAATCTCTTAGTTTTACAAAAATAGGCTAAATTAAACATTAAGACAAACCCAAAGAAGAAAAACAAAAAAAGATAGAGTATGTTTACTACTCTATCCCTCTGGTATCAATTGTTATAGCTCTTTTTATCAATTTGTCATACTTGTACTTAAGACAAACTCGTTATTTGTTTTACTGATTAATTTTTTTAATCATAATCAAACAAGGATTCCACTCGTCCCATAAAGTTGGGAAAACTTCCATCTTTTGAAAACCGATTTTCTTATAAAAAGCAATTGTTTATAAAGTGAAGTTTGTCGGTAGCGATACCAGTATCACGTATAATAGATTAATCAAATATATTAATGTCCTTTCTCAATTAACTAGGTAATAATAAATAAAAAAGCGCCAACAAGTACATGTCAGTGCTTTTTGTGTGCCACAAAATGTGTTCTAGATAATATTTCCTATCCTACTTATTCACTTAAATATCTAGCATCTGAAAAAACTTAAAATATTAGTCCATCGAATTTTCAGTCATGCTATTTAGTTTTTCGTAAATGGTCATAGAA
>JBDHVM010000259.1:0-2606 GCA_039809725.1 Peptostreptococcus sp. | reverse complement strand
AAATGCTACTATAAATGCAGACATAAATAAGTTTTTTAATATATCTCCAATTTGATGTCTGTAAAAGTGATTCAAGGATCTTTTTATAGATACCATTGAGAATAAATAAGCCAAATAGTTTGCTGCGACAAAACCTGCCAACATGATTTTAATGCCGAAAGGAAAACATGCTATAATCGAGATGGAGATGAAGATTTTTTTAATTATTTCAAGTTTTAAACTTGTACCTGAATTACCTTGTGCATTTAATACATTAATATTTATTGTAAACTGAGGTGTAAATAAATTAGCTGCTAATAATAATTGAAGTAAAATAGCAGAGGGCAACCATTTTTCTGTAATCAAAGTAATTATAATTGGTTCAGCAGCAATGATTAAGTATATTACAAAAGGAAAAGACAGTGCAGATATTGATGTTACCAACTTCCTATATACCTCCAGTAATCTTGTTTTGTCTTCTTGAATGGTTGAGAGAACAGGAAAAATTCCTGTCGATAAAATACTCTGAGACGCAGCATTAACCGTCTCACTATATTTATTTGCCTGCGTGAAATATCCTACTTGCTGAATAGGATAAAATCTACCCATAATTATAAAATATATTTGATTGAATATGACATTCAAGCTTGTCTGCCCAAGCAACGGTAGAGAAAAACGCCATAGATCTTTGATTGTAGAAACTGTAAAGCATAATAAGGGTTTCCATCTTAAAAAGAACGGGAAGATTAAGGCTTTTAAACTGTGAAATAAAAGTTGTTGGCTAACCAAAGCCCACACACCTAACCCTTTGTTGGCAAGAATAATTGACACAATACCACTTATAGTTACACTAATTATATTAACAAAAGCTATTGATTTATATTCTAAACGTTTTAGCAATTGTGTTTGTTGAATTAGATACAAAGGGAAAATAAGTACTATGATGAATAAAATGCGTGCATATTTGGTTAACAATGGTTGAGAGAAAAACTGAGATATTAGAGGAGTAGAGAAAAACAAGATTAAATAAAGTGCAATTGAAATAGATAAGTTGAAGAAAAATACAGTGCTTAAGTCCTTTTGTGTAGTATTTCTTTTTCTTATAATACCTTGTGAAAATCCGCTGTCAATTAGCACAGTAGAGAAACTATTAAACACCATTAGAATACCTATGATTCCAAAATCTGAGGGCATTAGTATTCTTGCTAAAATAATCCCAATAAAAAGTTGGATTATTTGTATTCCAAAGATGTTGACTGAACTCCAAGTGAGTGCACCAATCATATTTTTACTGAGATTTTCTCCTATATTAGCTGTCAATGCGATGAAGTTTTATGGCTGATAAAAGAGTTAATACCTGAAATTTTTCTCCGGCATTTCCTGTATGAAATAATTTTATACAATCATTTTGTAATTCTCTGTTCTCGTTTAACAGAACGATATGCTCATGAAAGTATTGTTCGATATAAGATGCAAGAGCATTATTTTTTTTGAGCCATAAGTCGAAAGGGTTCATACCCGAAAGTAGTTTTCCAGACGTTTTGTTGATAAGTTTCATGCTCATTCTGTGATAGTACTCAATGTGGAGATACTTTATTTTGCTGTTTGATTTTAAAGGAGATATACCAGTTTTCTCCCATGGAAATTTTGCAAATTCCTTATGCTTTTCTCGTATCCAATCAAGATAAATTTGCTGCTTATATTTTAAATTTTCCGGAATAGAGTAACAATAACTTAAAAAGTCAACATCCAAAAATGGTGAGACAGCTTGTGAGATCAAATCGAATGTGTAGTTACCGTTCATAGCTCCTAAAAAGCCTCTACTGTAAAACTTGTACAATTCCTCGTTATCAAACTTTTTAGTGATATCGAATAGAACATCTTTTATTTTATCAACAAGCTTAGTCGAGTACATACCGTCAGTAATCTTGGGTTTCTGTGCATATGGTGCAGACAGAAAAGATCCAATGACTGCATCTCCAATTAAGCCGGTGTGAATTATACCATATTCTTTAAAGTCAATCTGTTTAATGGAATCAAAAGCATGAGCTGCACCTGAATATGAAATTAAACCATCGTTAATATTAACATTAGCATCAATCTCTTTCAAAAAACTGCCATTCCCTAACGAAATGAATTTATAATCAAACTTGTATTTCTCTGTAATATTTTTAGCAATCCTTTCTTCCAAATAACCTTTATGAGAGAAAGTGAAATTCATTTGTTCTTTATATCCTAATTTATGAGCTGTCAATATTGTCATTCGCGAATCCAATCCTCCACTTAAGGTTGCAGTGTGTTTATAGCCATACTCCAAGTCTTTTTCGTATTGTAACCTTACAGCATTATTGAATAACTCGTCAATACTGTTGATTATCTGTGTTTTATTGTCTGTTGTTTTTTTGATATTTCTTAAATGAAAATAGTTCTCTATTCTAATTTTATTTTCCTGAAATATCAAGTAACAACCAGCATTTAATCTTTTTACTTCATTTACAAGAGTGTGTTCATCAAGCATGAAACTACAAGTAAGTAAGATGTATGAAGAATATTCGTTTAGATTTTTTTTTATTTTTAAAACATCAATAAGAAGATTAATCTTATTAAAGTTTGATGAATACATGAAA
>JBDHVM010000258.1:0-2616 GCA_039809725.1 Peptostreptococcus sp. | reverse complement strand
TTTTAAAATACTTTGATAAATATTCCAAAACATAACTGCTACACGGTCCACAACAACTATGTAAAAGTAGTGATGGAGCATCTCCATTTTCATCTATTTTATCTATTATTTTATCCAGTTCTATTTGGTAATTTATTTTAATAGTTCCCTTATTATTTGAGTCAGGAGCAATTATATTATTGTCGCCTTTTAACTTATAATCTTTATCTATCTCTTTTTTGTTCAATTGTATCACCTATCTTTTTATCCTTGAAATTCCATTTTTAAAAATTCGTCTTGAGTTTGATATATCAAATAAGAGTATCATCGAAAAGTAAAGTGCTACTCCAAAACCAGCAGTAACTACCAATGCTTTTGATACCTCCATATAATTGTTCATTATATCATACAAAAACCTAGATGGCACTATCATAACAATTGAAATTACTGTGATTTTAATCAAATTTTTTATGAAGAACACAGTATTTAACTTCCCGATTTTATTTCTCAACTGATATGTCAGCGTAAGACTTCCCATTATAGAAGCAACTGTCGTTCCTAAAGCTATTCCACCTATACCAATGATTTTAGAAAAAATAATGCTGAGTATTGCATTTAATCCAACCATCACCATACCATTTTTTACAGGAGTTTTGGAGTCACCTATACAGTAAAATGCTCTTGAAACAATCTCTCTTAAAGAAGCTCCTAACATTGTAAAACTATAAAAAACTAAACAAGAACTCACCGCAATTGTATCTGCCCTTGAAAATGCACCTCTTTGATAAATAACCTGTACTACCTCTACAGAAAATACGTTAAATGCTATTACAATCGGAATGCAAAAAATATATATTACTTGTGAATACTTAAAAATATTTTTTTTCACCTCTGTCATATTGCCTTCAATAGCATATTTACTTATTACAGGATAAGCAACTGTTACTATTGCAGTGATCACAATATATACCAGAGCATTTATCCTGTCTGCATAATTTAGTATTGCTACACCACCACTTACAGTTCTAGATGCAAGAGTTTTATCTACAAATACATTTATCTGATCAACGGCAACCCCCAACATAAGAGGTATCGCCAACATTAGAATGTATTTTATATTTGGGTCTTTTAAATTTACTTTTATTTTATGCTTATATCCCGCCTTTATTAGCGCAGGAACCAATACAATATTTTGTAAAACTGTGGCTACTAATATACCCACAGCCAACATAAACTCATTTGTATATACACTTAAAATTGTAAAAAATATCAAAATAATATTTTGAACGATCGCCCTAGAAGCTGGCAAAATATAACTTCCTTTTATATTAAGATATCCACTAAAAATTGCTGCGATAGAGTTAAATGCTGACCCTAATAAAACTATTCTAACAAATTTTACAGTCATCTCAAATTTTTCACCCGTGAAACCTGATGCCATTGCAAATACAAGAGGTCTCGCAAAGATGATACCTATTATACAAACAAAGACACTAAAGATTATCACAACATTTGATATATTAGATGTAAACTCTTCAGCCTCGTCTCTTCCCTTCTCCTTTAAAACAGCATTGTAACTCGGTATAAAACTCGTGTTTAAACTACTGAATAAAAATGCAAAAATAACAGTTGGAATAGCGAGTGCAATTACCACAACCTCAGCTGTAGGACTCGTCCCATAGAAATTTGACATCAGCATTTCTCTAATAAATCCAAAAATTCTTGCTATTATAGAAACTATCATTAAAATTATAGCTGTATATTTCATTTTATTTCATCAGTGCTCAAAAAGACGCACTTCTCCCTTCAATTTATCATCATTATATTATATCACGATTGCTATTAATTAAACCTTAACATATTAGTATTAACTATGTTTATAGAGTTATTTTTATTTTTTTTTATGTTTTTCTTTTTTTTTATGTTTTTTTATGATAATAAAGTCTAAAACGCTTATTTGTTCTTTTTTCTATTATCTAGCATTCCGACATCCAGTTCAATCGACAGTCGTTCGTACGACTCGTGTACTTTCGACTTTGTTAAGTATTGTTGCTAAATCTGAGTCACACGATAAATTCAAAGTCACACAAACATCAGTGCCCTATCTCGCCGCTCTTGTTAGCGTTGTCGAAGAAGTTCGAACACGTTGTCCAGTTAAAAATCGTTCGAATTTCAATCCAACATCGAACACAACATCGACAACAGCAACATCAGCATCATCGAATCTTCCATCATCGAACAATCCAAATCAATTATCGCATTTACCTCAATCACATTCGAGCACATCCATTGCTGATATTGCCGGTTCAACGTCACTAAATGTTCAACAAACTGTTTTTGCACGACGATTAAAAGCTTGGGATCTATCCTATTTAGATAAAACACGAAAAATCGGTGGAGGAAATGCATCGAGATTGTTATCTTTGCCACCGCATACACGGTACTATAAGTCAGTGGATATTGAAAATGCTCTACCGAGAATTTTAACTAAACCTGCATCGACACTCGTACAATTACAACAAGTCAAACCATCGGTACCAACGATTTCGGTAACACCACAGATTCTGCCTGAAGCACAACAATCAAATCAAGTACGATAAAACACGAAATAGAACTCATTCGTATTTGTTTTCTTCT
>JBDHVM010000257.1:0-2638 GCA_039809725.1 Peptostreptococcus sp. | reverse complement strand
AAAGCTGAATTTCGAAGGAACGCATATTTATCAAGGCTTTGATTATGCTTTTTGAAGTACTGACGTAGAATCTAGGTATATGTTACATCATATTTATTTACAACTACCTTAAAGTTAAAACTTGCGAATGGTTTTTCAACTTCACCGCTGTTATTTACATCCATTGCTTTTGCAAATATTGTAACATTTCCAGCTTTTTTAGCAGTTATCTCACCTGTTTTTTCATCTACTTGTGCAACTGAACTGTCACTTGAAAACCATTTTATAGTTTTGTCATCAACGTATTCCTTATCCACAGCTATCCCTGTTTGAGTGTATCCTTCAGTTACATCTGCTGTTGGAGTTGATGTAGAACCAACTGATAGTTCTGTTGGAGCATTCAATACTTTGATCTCTTTTGCCAATTCTGTAAACCTGCAATTAATAAATGTATCTTGCTTTGAATTTTTAATCGTTGCCTCTTTAGGTGCTGAAGGTTTATACGAATCATATTTTGGATAACCACTAATGTTTAGTACTTCCGCTGGATCAGTTGGCACGATATTTCCTGTTATTCCTGATATCGCTTCATGCATAGTATACTTTGCTTCTTTGTCAAAATTAAAGTTGTGCAACTTGATTCCATCCGAACCAGTAAGGTCGATTATACCATCTTTCGAAAAAGTAATTTTTTTGTCACCAAGTTTATCCACATCAACCATCTCATCTTTATCTGATACAGCAACTATTTTTATTGAATTTGTATTATTCAACACGTTAAAACTTCCTATTTTATCGTTCTTAGCAATTATTTTTATAGTATAGGATGGCACATTACTTCCATTTCCATTTATTACATCCAATACATTTTTTATCTGGTTTGTCAGTTCCTCAGGATTTCCCGTTTCCCTTACAACCCAAGTATTGTCTCTCAAATCAAGTATCCCCAGAGTAAAAGCATTCCAGCCTACAATTGTAGTTTTACCCTGCACTATAGATGGCATATCCGTATCTATTGTACCCAATTCTTGATATACTAGAGAATTCGGTGTACCAGAAGAACCATTATTTTTATTATATACGGCATATTTATAATTTTCAGCTGCATTGTACGGTCCACTAGACTCTGTAGGTATAAAGCTAACTGATCTGAATAAATTACTTTGAACATATACGTTATCTTTTAATTTATCACCACTTGGTAAGTTTAATTTATTTTTAAATACAACATCCGAAGCTTTATCACTTGCGACTCCACCTCTATTATCTTCAACTTTCACAGCAAAAGCATTTGCGTGTGCGTTTTTTCCTGTTATTGTTATATCCTTAAAATAATTCTCCTTCGTATCATTAAGTCCAACAATCGTGTGATTTTGTTTTGTCTTAACATCATCTATCAGTATATTTTCAAAGTTATGCTGGCCGTTAGATTGATATACGTTTATAGCTGAGTTTTTTCTTGTCAAATTAGTACCACCTGGTTGTGTCGAGTTATCTGCACCAACATTTGTTATTGTGATATTTCTAAATACAAATCCATCAGTTCCATCCCAAGGTGCATTTGTACCTGTTATGTAAATAAGATACTCTCCTCTATTCTTGCTTTTCCCATCTTTATTTGCTAAAGGAAGTAAGTCCTTATTTCCACCATCAAATGTAATGTTTTCGAAATAAAGATTCTTGTGCATAAAATTATATCTTTCCATTAAATCTCTAAATTCCACAACGGAGTAGTCTGCAGGATATGATTCTTTTTTTAATATAGCTGTTTTTTCTGAATCTGTTCCTACAAGAGATAGATTTACCTTGGATAAATTTGTATATCCTGTATAAGCAGTATCCGTATATGTACCTGGCTCCACAAAAACCGTATGATTGTCACTGAATAACTTTTGACCATCACTCGCATTTTGAGTTCCAAAATTAAATTTACCATCTGCAGGTACGACATATACTCCAGCTAAGGTATATGTTTCATCTGCATTTGTGGTAGGATTATGATAAGTATATTGTTGACCTTGTAGACCTTGTCTTACTAGCATCTGTAGTTAACAGATAATACGTAGTACCCCCATCAGTGTATGTATTATTGGCTTCTTTATATGGCTTTGAATAGCTAGCACCTAAAACATTTACTCCAGCTTGGGGTGACGCTTTTGGTGTCTCCGATGTCTCATAAAACGCATTAGAACTTAAATTTGTCATACCCAATGATATTGATATTATCAATGACAGTATAATTCCACTTCGTAATCTTTCTTTAAATTTCACTATATTCCTCTCCTTTACTCTGTAAAATATATTTTTTTCTTAAAATAACGTTTTCATACTATAAATATATTATCATATTTTATTTCTATCGTCAAATCATTATATTCTTTAGCAAACTTCATCATAATTACTCTCTATTAATTTATTATACCAAATTGTTTATCACTACCCTTATATTGTACTAAAATATTAATTCTATAGCTTTAATTTATATGATTTTAGTATAAAAAAAAGACCGTTCAATTTGAACGGTCTTAATATCATATTCATATCAAATACTGCTGATGAAAATATACTTTTCATCACAATATCCTTAAATCAATGATTATTCAACTATTGTTGCAACAACTCCAGAAGCTACTGTTCTTCCACCTTCTCTGATGGCGAA
>JBDHVM010000256.1:0-2648 GCA_039809725.1 Peptostreptococcus sp. | reverse complement strand
TTACATTTATTATATAAAAAAATAAATGAGACCCTTTAAAAGAGTCTCATACTATATGCTATATAAAAAGATTTAAGTTTCCTTCGTCCGTCTCAGATAGATAGCTTGCAACACCTGCTATTTCAACGCCATCAATTAGTTCTTCCTCTCTAATACCCATTATATCCATACTCATAGAACAAGCAACAAACTTGACACCCATTTCTTGAGCTCTTTTCATTAGAACTTCTAAACTATCAACATTCTTCTTTTCCATTACATCTTTTATCATTTTTGTTCCCATGCCAGCCATATTCATCTTTGAAATCTTAAGTTCCTCAGATCCTTTTGGCATCATCTTGCTGAACATTTTTTCCATGCCTTCTTTTTTACACTCAATATCGCTTCTTCTAAGAATATTCAGTCCCCAGAATGTGAAGAACATTGTCACTTCTTTGCCCATAGAAGCAGCTCCTGTCGCAATGATAAATGATGCGATTGCTTTGTCCAAGTCACCACTAAATACAACCATTGTAGCACCTTTTTTTGCATTATTTTTCTCGGCTGTTGTACTGCAAGCAGTATCATTTTTTGCACAACCCTTTAGGATTACCGCTCTTGTAACTTTGTTATCCGTTGTCAATTCAATCATAGTATAACCCATTTTTTGAGTCCATGAAGATATATCCTTTTTAAACCCAGGATCAGTAGCCAATGCTTCAACAATATCGCCTTCTTGTGCTTCATTTAAAGCTTTGTAGACTTTTGCTATCGGTCCAGGGCATTGTAATCCCCTAGCATCTACTGTTATATTAGGCTTATCTGTTTTTTTTTCTTCTGTATTTGAGGATTGATGTTGGTTTAGAGCCGAAGCATTATCTGTACACGCTACTCCAACCATTTTCGATGGATCATTTTCATCCATTTTTATATTACAACCCTTTAACTGTAAATACGAATTGTACCCACCATCAACATTTGTTGAACTAAATCCTTCTTGTTCAAGTACTCTTGTTGCCAAATAACCTCTTAATCCTACTTGGCAATTTACATATATTTCCTTGTCTTTAGGCAGTTCTGATAACTTGTCTCTAAGAATGTCAAGAGGAATATTTTTTGCACCTTCTATAGCTCCCAACATAAACTCTTCTTCTGTTCTAACGTCTATCAAGTATCCACCTTCAGACACAATTTCGTCTATTTCAGATACATGGATAGATTTTGTCAAACCATCTAATATATTTGTAGCATAGTACCCTGCCATATTCACTGGATCCTTAGCTGAAGAAAAAGGTGGTGCATATGCTAACTCTAAATCTCTTAAATCTCTTACATTTAATTTTCCTGCTATTGCAGTGGCAATAACATCTATTCTCTTTTCTACGCCACTTCCACCTATAGCTTGAGCACCAAGTATTCTTCCAGATGGCACTTCAAAAATAAGCTTAAAGTGTAGTGGTTCTGCTGTTGGATAATATCCAGCATTAGAAAGTGGATGAATATGTATCGCCTTGAAGTTTTCTATCCCCATTTGCTTCAATTTCTTTTCATTATTTCCAGTAGATGAAGCTGTTAAATCAAAAACTTTTGCAACTGACGTTCCAAGTACGCCCTTATAACTACTATCAATTCCATTGATAATATCTGCAACGATTCTTGCCTGTCTGTTTGCAGGTGATGCTAAAGCAATGCTAGCAGGCTCACCAAATATTAAATCTGTAGTTTCAATAGCATCTCCAACAGCATAAATATGTGGTATAGATGTTTCCAATTTATTATTTACTTTGATGTGTCCTCTAGGACCAAGTTCAAGACCTGCTGACTTAGCAAGTTCATTTTCTGGTCTTACTCCTATTGAAAGTATTGTAAGTTCAGTATTTACTTCTTTTCCACTGTTAAGGACAATCGTTGAACCATTATTTTTAAATGAGTTTACACCATCACCAAGTATCAAATCAACACCTTTTTCTTGCATATGTTCATGTAAAATCTGTGCCATTTCATAATCGAATGGAGCCATTACTTGATCTAACATCTCGATTAAATGTACTTTAACCCCTCTTTCAACTAGGTTTTCAGCCATTTCGACACCTATAAACCCACCACCAATAACAACAGCTTCCTTTGGTTTATTGTCATCAACATACTTTTTGATTTGATCTGTATCAGGAATGTTTCTAAGTGTAAAGACATTATTCGCATCCGCCATACCAGGTATCGGAGGTTTAATTGGATTAGCTCCTGGAGATAAAATTAGTTCATCATATTTTTCCTTATATTCTTCACCTGTATTTACGTTCTTTACAGTAACTTCCATATTTTCAGGGTCAACTGAAGTCACTTCACTAAAGTTTCTAATATCTAAATTGAATCTTGCACTCATTCCTTCAACTGTCTGTACCAAAAGTGCGTCTCTATTTTCTATCACCTCACCGATATAATAAGGAAGTCCACAGTTTGCAAACGAGATATACTCTCCTCTTTCAAACATAATGATCTGATCTTCTTCACTTAACCTTCTCAAACGTGCAGCAGCTGATGCTCCACCTGCAACCCCACCAACAATCAAAATCTTTTTCATAGAATTACTCCTTCCACCTTTTTATTATTCTTTTGTTTTTATTATTCTTTTGTTTTATTATTCTTTTGTTTTATTATTCTTTTGTTTT
>JBDHVM010000255.1:0-2658 GCA_039809725.1 Peptostreptococcus sp. | reverse complement strand
CTTCATCTCCATCGAATAAAAAAATCATCAGAACTGCAGCGAGGCTATCAAAGGCTTTTAAGTGTAGATTGTCAGCTGTATACGTTGAAACAACATATTCTAATGAAATGAGTGATGAGGATAAAGAAAGGTTAATTGAAAATACAAACCTTGCATCAAAGTTAGGTGCGATAACACAGACTGTATATGGGGAAGATATTGCGTATCAAATATCTGAGTTTGCAAGGTTATCTGGCGTGTCAAAAATAGTAATTGGTCGAGGTAATACAAAAAGAAAGTTTGGAATTAAATCGCAGTCCTTTGTAGATATGTTGATAAAACTAAGTCCGTATTTGGATATATATATAATACCAGATAAAGATGTTTCTAAATATGAAAAAAAGAGAAATAAGGTCAAGAGAAAAGAAGAAATAAAGTTTAGAGATGTCCTAATTACAACATCTATACCAATTTTATCAACTATTATAGGTATATTTTTTAGAGGATTTGGAATGGGCATTGAAAATATTATTGTAATATTTATTTTAGGTGTTATTTTTTCGGCAGTCCTTACAAGCAAAAGAATATACAGTGTAATACTATCTTTTATTTCGGTGGTTGTATTTAATTATTTTTTTACGGAACCGTTATATAGTTTTAGAGCTAGTTATCCAGAATATCCAGTGACATTTATAATAATGCTCTTGGCAGGTTTGTTTGCTAGTACATTGGCAAGTAAATTAAAAGAACAGGCAAAGCTTTCTACAAAGACAGTGTATAGAACATCTGTATTGCTTGAAACGAATGAGCTGATTCAAAAGGAAAAGACAGATGAAGGAATAATAAGTGTAGTAGCAAACCAATTGATAAAAATAATAGATAAAGATGTAATAATATATAAATCAGAAAACGGAGAATTGATAAATCCGACCACCTTTTCAGTAGATGGAGAAAGCGATGTTGACGACAAATTATTAAGTCAAAAAGAAAGGGCAGTTGCTGAGTGGGTGTTTAAAAATAATAAAAGAGCGGGTGTAGGTACAGGTACTTTAAATAGTTCTATTTGTGTATACTATGCAGTGAGAGGCAGCGAAGGGGTTTATGGAGTTTTGGGAGTTGATTTAAGCGATGGTGAACTCGACAACGACGAAAGCAATCTTCTACACGCAATAATAAGTGTTTTAGGGGTAGCACTTGAAAGACAAGTCTTAGTCAGAAAAAATAACGAAGCTATCTTTGAAATGAAAAATGAGCAAATAAGAGGAAATCTTTTGAGGGGTATTTCTCACGATTTAAGAACACCATTGACAGCAATCTCTGGAAATGCAGATGTACTTATGAAAGAGACGATGCACTTGTCCGATGAAAAAAGGAATAAAATATATAAAGATATCTACGACGATTCTATATGGTTGATAAATTTGATCGAGAATATATTATCTGTTACAAAGATTGAAGATGGAAGCATGAAGTTGAATTTGGAGCCAGAAAGTTTGGAAGAGGTAATAAATGAAGCGTTAAGACATATTGATAGAGAAAAGATAGAACATACAATTTTGACAGAATTATCAGATGAAATTATAGTGGCAAAGGTGGATGCGAGGCTTATAATGCAAGTAATTACAAACCTTGTAGACAATGCGATTAAGTATACTAAAAAAGGTTCGATGATAAAAATTAAGCTTTATAAAGAAAGTGAGTATGCTATTATTGAGGTAAGTGATGATGGTGACGGTATCACAGATATCAACAAAAAGATGATCTTTGATAAATATTTTACTCAAGGAGAAGGAAGTTCGGATAGTAGAAGGGGGATTGGTCTAGGACTACCTCTTTGTAAGACAATTGTCGAAGCTCATGGAGGAAAAATAATGGTTCTCGACAACGAGCCAAAAGGAGCAGTGTTTAGATTTATGGTAAAAGCTGAGAGCATAAACATGACTGAAAGAAATTTATAGATGTTTGTCTTGTTATGATAATAATGGAGATTAAAAAATGATTAAACCGAAAATATTGATAGTAGAGGATGATTCTGCAATTAGAAACCTTATTTCAACAACTGTGGAATCAGTAGAGTATGAATACTATGTAGCAAAGACTGGAAAAGAAGCTATTTCTATTGCAGCGACAAAATCGCCAGATATCGTGCTTCTTGATCTGGGACTTCCTGATATGGAAGGGGTAGATATAATAAATAAAATACGATCATGGTCAAATATGGCAATAATTGTGATAAGTGCAAGGTCTGAAGATAAAGACAAAATAGAAGCTCTTGATGCTGGAGCAGATGACTATCTGACAAAACCATTTTCTGTAGATGAGCTATTGGCAAGGCTTCGTTCTACTGCAAGGAGAATAAGCTTTATAAATGAAAGGAATTCTGTTGAGAGTTCAGAGTTTATAAATGGTGGGCTGATAGTTGATTATGTATCAGGTCTTGTAATGCTAAACGACGAAGAGTTGCATCTAACTCCGATAGAGTATAAGTTGATTTGCATACTTGCAAAAAATGTTGGAAAGGTACTTACTCACCAATATCTTACAAAGGAAATTTGGGGTAGTGTTTGGGAAAGTGATGTGTCATCACTTAGAGTGTATATGGCTACACTTAGAAAAAAAATAGAAAGTGATAGATCAAAACCTATGTATATTCAGACTCATGTAGGCGTCGGATATAGG
>JBDHVM010000254.1:0-2674 GCA_039809725.1 Peptostreptococcus sp. | reverse complement strand
TCTCTAAGTACAATATTACCAACATCTCCAACTCCAAGCCCATCGACAAGGACTCTACCAGAAGGAACTCTCCCTGCCTTTTTTGCTGACTTTTTATCTACCTCAAGTACGTCTCCATTTGAAATAATAAAAATATTTTCTGAATCTATACCCATTTCAGTCGCTAGAGCAGAATGTCTCTTTAGCATTTTATATTCCCCATGTATAGGCAAGAAAAACTTCGGTTTAGCAAAAGCTTGCATAAGTTTTAGTTCATCTTGTCTAGCATGTCCAGATACATGAATATCTGCAATATCACTAGAAACTACTTCTGCACCTTTCTCTAATAAGAAATTTATTACCTTGGATACTGTTTTTTCATTCCCTGGAATTGGGTGTGCAGATATAATTACAAGGTCACCTTTTTTTATATCGACTTTTTTGTGTTCAGAGTTTGCCATTCTTGCAAGTGCAGACATTGGCTCTCCTTGTGATCCCGTTGTGATTATCACTAATTCGTTGTCCTTGTATTTATGTATATCATTCAAATCTATTATGTGTTTGTCTGTGCTTAAGTATCCAAGTTCTTTTGCTACACCCAGTATATTTACCATTGACCTACCAGAAACTGCTACTTTTCTATTGTAGATCTTTGCAACTTCAGCTATCTGCTGTAATCTATGAATATTAGATGCAAATGTAGCAACAATTATTCTACTATCATGAGCTTTTTTAAATAACTCATCTAACCCAGCTCCAACACTTTTTTCTGACATCGTACTACCTGGTTTATCAGCATTTGTACTATCAGCCATCATAAGCAGTATACCTTCTTCGTCACTGATCTGACAAATTCTGTGGATATCCATAAATCTTCCATCTATCGGCGTCAAATCAATTTTAAAATCTCCAGTATGGTAGATAACACCTTGATCTGTATGTACTGCTATTGAATAAGCATCTGGAATACTATGGTTTACACGTATAAACTCAACACTCATATTTTTTAGCTTTATTATTTCCTTTGGTTCAACTTTGTTTAATTTTGTATTTGTCACCCTATGATCTTTTAACTTAACTCTCATCAACTCAACACTTAGAGGTGATGCATAAACCGGTACATTTATTTTTTTAAGTAGATAAGGTATTGCACCTATATGATCCTCATGACCATGTGTGATAAATATTGCCTTAACCTTATCAATATTTTTTAACAAGTAAGTAATATCAGGTATTACTATGTCTATCCCTAGTAACTCGTCCTCTGGGAAACTAAGACCTGCATCAATTACTATTATTTCGTCTTTATACTCTATTACAGTCATATTTTTACCGATTTCATTTAGACCGCCTAGTGGTATAACTTTAATTTTTTCATTACTATTTTTTGCCAAATCATTTACTCCTTTAATATTATTTTCTAATCACGAACACAAATCATCTATTATATATATTACCACATCAATCTCTATATAATCAAATAAAATTTGACAATACTGTTATTTATTTGTATTATTTTATTTATAATAATTCTTAAGGTAGGTAAAATATGAGAGGTAGAACACATCTAATTGTGGGTACATTATCCGCACTGGAAATTTCATTAATATTGGGATTGCCCGTTACTCCAGTAAGCGTTGTTATTGCTGCAACTTTTTCTGTCATCTCAGATATTGATGAACCAAACTCAAATGTTATGAGTAAAATAATAACAAAAAATACGACCAAAAATATTCACGATTTTTTGATATATTTAATTATGATTGTATCTTTTTACAATTATATAAAAACTGACGACAACGTGTATATAGGAGCACTTATCTGTATTCTCCTTATCTTTATTATACAGAAAAAACTTACTATAAACTTAGTTCGATCGTTTGTCATTTCAAGTTTTATTCTTTTGTTGGCATTGACTATGTTGATTTTTAAGATTAATATTGGCATAGTGATTTTAACATTGATGTTTTCTTTGTTCCCACTATCAAAGCACCGTGGAATAACACACTCTCTAACACTCGCTTTGTTAATTTATGCAATTGTTATCTTTATTGAGTTGACAACAAATATTAAAGGCTTATCAGTTGTTGCAATTTCCGCTTTTTTGTCACATCTTTGTTGTGATATTGTTACAAAGAGGGGAATACCAATTTTTTACCCTTTTACCAACAAATACTATCACTTAGGCAAATTAAAAGTCAATTCTTTTTTTTGTAATTTTGTAGAGAATGTTTTAATATTTAGCCTTTGTGTTATTTTTGCCCTTACTGTGTATTTGAATGGTTTTAAAATTGCTTTATATTAATTTTGTACAAAAAAAATCGGCATTAGCCGATTATTTTTTTGTACATTTTTCACAAGTTCCATAGAATTTAAGATCGTGATCTTTTATTGTAAAGTTATACGTTTTTTCTACGTTTGATTCTATTTCATCTAGCAAATCTTCTTTTACTTCAATGATAGCCCCACACGATTTGCAAATTAAATGATGATGGTGATGTGTATCTTCACCTTCAACATTTATTTCATATCTTATACAACCATCATCTAAATTTAATTTTGATATTCCATTGATATCATCAAGCAACTGCATAGTTCTGTAAACTGTTGCAAGTCCAATTTCAGGACAATTAACTCTCACTTTGTCATAAATTTCTTCACTACTCAAATGCTTGTTGTCGTTCTCAATTAATAC
>JBDHVM010000253.1:0-2675 GCA_039809725.1 Peptostreptococcus sp. | reverse complement strand
TATTTTTTTAGATGATATAAACACATCATTTAATAACCTTACACCAACAATAAAAAGTGACTTATTATTAGTTGGTAGTCTTCTAGGTCAAACAAGTGATCTTGCTACCTCACTCCAAAGTGGAGGCAGTTTAGTTGCTTCTGATGTTCAAAATATATTAGCCAGAATTGACTCTAAGCTCACACATGCTATAAATATTATTAATAGTATAATTACTGTAATTAATCGTGTGAATTTTGCGAACTTATCTTTTTTTAACAATGCTATTTCATCACTGCAAAAGTATGTAGACTCAATGAATAATGTTAAAAAAACAATTTCGGACATATCTACGTCTATCAGTAATGGAGCGACTATTTCTTCTGATACATTTGACAAGTTGATTTTACTTACTAATAGTTTAAACAGACAAACAGTTGATGTTTTATCAAATTTTGACACAAATATTAGCGAACCACTTAATAAAATCTCAAAAAGTGGAGATGTAATTAATAATGATATTGATAAGATGTTGGATAAAGTTGATGCAATTTACCCAAATATAAATAACTTTTTATCTAATATTTCCTCAATGACTACTACATTAAAGTCATCAAATTCTACTCTTAATAGTACTATTGATACATTACAATCCCAAACTAAGGGATTAATAGAGTTGATAGAAAACATACAACAAAATGAAAACTATAAAAATTTTAATGATGTAATAAAATCAAACATTGCAGACAGAGTTGATTTTTTAAAAAATCCTGTTAACATTAAGGAAAATAAAATTTTTAAAATAAAAAACTATGGCTCAGCTATGACTCCTTTTTATAGTGTTTTGGCTTCTTGGGTTGGTGGATTAATTTTAGTTGCAGTTCTTTCTCCATCTCCTAAAGGTAAACACCGTGCTGTCGATGCGTATTTTGGAAGGTTAGCATTATTTTTGACTTTATCCATACTACAGGCATTGGTGATAGCCCTTGGTGATTTTCTTATACTTGGTGTTACGGCAAAGCATCCTGTTCTTTTCACCTTGATACTTGTATTTTGTAGTCTTACTTTTACGACCATAATTTACTCCTTAGTTTCTGTTTTCGGTACTATTGGAAAGGGTATTGCTATCTTTCTATTAGTAATACAAATAGGAGGCTCAGGTGGAACCTTCCCCGTTGAAATGACACCTATGTTTTTTAGACGTATAAATTCTATTATTCCATTTACATATGGAATAAGTGCTTGTAGGGAAGCTATCGGAGGTATCTATTTACCTAATCTTAAACGGGATATTATTTCATTAACATTTTTTTTACTTATTCCATTGCTGTTCTGTATAATTTTTAAAGAACCTATTAATGGACTTGGGCATCCTGTTAAGAAAAAATTCCACGACAGTTTTTTAATTGGTGAAGGGGATTGATCTTAAATTCCCAAAAAATATTTTTTTCTATATGAATTTGTATTTTTGATTAAAATAACTATTATAAAATAAATAACTGTAGTTTCCAATTTTAGCCTGCAACTTTGCAGGCTTTTTTTGAAACTACAGTTATTATATAGGGTTCATGAAAGATTGATATGTACAATACTTAATTTATTATCCAATTTGATAACTCGTTCTCTTAAGAGATGCCTTTATTACATTGAATAGCACTATTGCTGCTACGATATTGATTACAACTGACGGCAACACTACTGCGATGAATAAACTTGTCAAAGTAGATGGTAATCCAGCCATAAGTAAAGCTGCATAAAGGAATGTAACACCACTTACAATTGTTCCTATTATCGTCATTATTACGACAATTATCTGATTTTTCTTTTCTTTTAAAGATGATAAAAACGGACTCACGTACAATACCTTCATAACTAAATACATAACATTTACAGTCACTATTTTATCTATTACGTTTGGAATTTGCCCCATTGGAAACTTAGTAGTAAAAGCAGTGAATAACCCAGTTACCAAGCCTGCAACAAAACAAGTCTTGTAATCATCTCTATTTATTATCATAATACAAAATAACATTACAAGTGTAAGATCTGGAGTAATTCCCCCTGCTATTGCTGGGAAAACTTGGTGAAGTATAACACCGATTCCCAAAAGTATTGCGTTTAGTATCATTTTTTTTGTTTTTGAATTTGTCATTTTAATCCTCCGTTATTTAGTATAATTCCTTATTATTTTAGTCCTTTATTAATTTTTTAAAATTTTCCCACTTTTATTTTTCTATATATCTGTTTAGTTCATTTCATAATATCACCACTTTCAAAAATATAAAAAAACTCCGCCCTATTTTACATAGGGCGAAGTATTATCCGCGTTGCCACCTAATTTATACAGACAAGCTGTATATCTCATTTTCAAGAACTAATAATTCTCTATCCGCTATAACGTGCAGCCCACGGTGAAGTCTACTCTAATCAATTTCGATTCACTCCTCTGAGACCCATTCACTTAGTGCCTAATATCGAATTTCCACCAACATCGACTCTCTATAATCAAACAATTAAGCTACTCCTTCTCTTCATTGGATTAACTATATTTCTTATATTATTCTATCTTTATATAAAAGTCAAGGTCTTTTCATTATTTTTCAGATTTTTTTTCTTTGTATAAATCACTTATTATTAAATTGATCTTAGTAACTAAATTTCAATAATAGGATTTTTTTCAGTTTCACTTTTTATTA
>JBDHVM010000252.1:0-2688 GCA_039809725.1 Peptostreptococcus sp. | reverse complement strand
TCTATATATCATAAACTCACCTCTAGAAAAGTTAAATGATGAAATATTTAGCTCTCTTAGTTCATTCAATCTAAGACCATAAGTAATAAATAGGACTATAATAGCTTTATCTCTAAGCTTAGTTTTAAGCCAATAAGTTTTTTCTTTGTCGGTCAATCCGCTTCCATTTTCAACCGCTTCAAGCATTATAGCTACCTCGTCGATTTCAAGTCTTTTAATAGCATCTGGTTGAGGTTTTGGTAATTTAATTGGATTAAATCCAGATGTAATATCAGTGTCAATTTGGTCATTTCTAAATAAAAATTTAAATAGAGTAGAAAGTGATGACTTTTTCCTAGAAAGTGATTTATTATTATTTTCAAAAAGCACTTTGTCGTTATTTATATTTTTATAGTATCTATTACAGTAATCACCTAAAAAAAGATTGACATCTCTTGATGATATTTCTTTAAACTCCTCTAAAGTTATTTCAGAAATTTTGTTTGCATTTGTATACAAATCGCTTGAAATGAGATATTCACAAAAAAATATAATATCGTTTAAATATGCTTTTCTTGTAGTAACAGCAACTGCACCTCTTAAATATATAAAATAATCTTTCATAAACTTAGGTAGCGAATCTTCAAGTTCTATACATTCATCGATAATAGAGTTGTCACGAATAACAATATTATCTGGTCTAGAAGATTTATTATTAATTTTTTTTGACATATTGCATCCTCCTTATATATAGATTATTTCTATTATATCAAATATATCAAAAAAACACGTGAAAAAATATATAAATTGTGTTATGCTAGTTAAAATATAATTTGAAGGAGAGTGGTTTTTGTGTTAAGATTTGAAAATGACTATGCAGAAGGAACGATTGAAGAAATTTTAGATGAGTTGGTAAAGACCAACTATTTACAGACTCCTGGGTATAGATTAGACGAATATTGTGAAAAGGCATCAGAAAAAATTAAAAAAGCCTGTAAAAACGATGAACTTGATGTTCATTTTTTAGTTGGTGGAACTCAAGCAAATAAAGTAGTTCTTGATTATATATTAAGACCTTATCAAGGTGTTGTTTCTGCAGGATTAGGGCATATTAATGTGCTTGAGGCTGGTGCAATCGAAAATGGTGGACATAAAGTTTTAACAATTTCAAATGGAGATATAAATGCAGATAATGAATCAAAAATGCGTCCAGAGGTTTTAGAAAATTATCTAGATGAATTTTTTGATCTTGGTGATTGGCATATGGTTCAACCTGGTGCCGTATATATTTCCCAACCTACTGAAAGAGGAGCTTTATATACAAAAGGCGAGTTGTTAGAAATTAACAGGATATGCAAAAAATTTGATTTACCACTTTATATAGATGGGGCAAGACTTTCATATGCTTTGGCATCAGAAAAGAACGATGTAACATTAGAAGATTTAGCCAGTCTTAGTGATGTATTCTATATTGGTGGGACAAAGTGTGGAGCATTATTCGGTGAGGCAGTGTGCTTTACTTCAGATAGATACAACAAATATTTCAAGATACAGTGTAAACAAAATGGAGCGGTACTTGCAAAGGGTAGGTTACTAGGTATACAATTTGATGTTTTATTTACAAATAACAATTATATTGAAAAGAGTAAAAAAGCAGTGGAGTATGCTATGAGAATTAAAAATGCTCTTTTGAGCAAAAACATTGAGTTTTTGGTAGATTCTTACACAAACCAGCAATTTCCAATACTTAGTAAAAAACAACAAGAATATATTAAAGCTGCAGGTATTAGCTTTAATTTCGAGCGTAAATATGGTGAAAATAGTGATGTAGTGAGATTTTGTACAAACTGGGCAACCAGTGAATCAGCCGTTGACACATTGATAAAAGTAATTGAATCATTATAGGTGAGCTTGATGTATGTTGTATTTGTGGTCATAGCTTTATTATTGATAACATATATCCTTATAGAGACAAATTCATTAGAAGTAAAAAAATACACTATTACTAATTCTAAATTACCTGAGTCTTTCTATGGAAAAAAAATCCTACAAATAAGTGATTTACATGGAAAAAGCTTTGGAAAGAAAAATGAAAAATTATTAAAATTCATTGATGGTCAGTATCCAGACGTAATATTTCTTACAGGAGATATTATCGATGGAGATAAAAAGGACTATTCAAATGCACTAGAATTATTAAAATACATATGTGGAAAATATAAAGTATACTATATAATAGGAAATCATGAACAAAAATCCTTAATAAAAAAGTATAGGGAAAACTATAAAAAATATTTTTCAGAGATAAAAAAACTGAATTTTGTTGAACTAAACAATAAAAAGGTGTACTTAGATGAATATTTTAATGTGGCGGATATGTATAACTCACAAAAAAATATTGCACTTTATGGTTTAACACTTCCATATGATAGTTATAGATATTTATTTTCAAACAAAGATGCTAGAAGTATAAATAGTGAATATATTGATGAATACCTAGGAGAATGTAAGAATGACGAAGTGAGTTTTTTATTAGCCCACAATCCACTATACTTTGACGAATATGCAAAGTGGGGAGCAGACGTTATTTTTTCTGGACATGTACATGGTGGAATTATTAGGATTCCATTTGTAGGTGGTTTGTTGTCACCAGATAGAACATTTTTTCCAAAATATAGTTTAGGCAGGTATATAAAAGGAAATAGCCAA
>JBDHVM010000251.1:0-2703 GCA_039809725.1 Peptostreptococcus sp. | reverse complement strand
ATTTAAACAGTTAATCAATTGCTTTATTTAAAAAGCGTTATTGAATTAACCTGCTGTTCAATTTTCAAAGTTCATTGTGTCGTTTTTGACGACTTGTTTATAATATCATTTTTAAAACTTATTGTCAACATCTTTTTTCGAAAAACTTTTTTTATTTTTAGTTGAGTAAAAATAAAATGCTTTGCTCAAAGATATTAATATTATTCAAGTTGTCTTTAGGACAAGATATACTATAACTCTTTTTCATATCAAAGTCAACACCTTTTTTTACATTTTTTTATATTTTTTTTACCTCTAGCCACCATTACGTTGTATAATGAATAAAAAGGCGAAATTTCCAGAATAACCAGAATTATTTAATTATTAATATGGTACCCTATTTGAAATATTATTATGAATTGTCCTATGAATTATATCATTTAATATATAGTTGTGTAAGATACATCACTAAACTGTATAGATGATACCTTACTGATAATATTCTAATTAATATATCATTATTTTTGAAAGAATAAAGAAATATAAGCTGTGGTAGCATATTTTATTTATATTAATACAACTAAGGAGATGCTAATATGTATGAATTAATTCAGATAACAGAAAAAAGTTACTATATTCAAAGCCCTTCAAAAATGGGCTTAGTAAAATTGAGTGAGCATGAAGTATGTCTTATTGACAGCGGAAATGACAAAGAAGCAGGTAGAAAAGTGAGGCAGATCCTAGATGCTAACAATTGGACTCTTAAATACATCCTCAATACTCACTCAAATGCAGATCATATAGGAGGCAATCAATATCTTACAAAACAAACTGGCTGTAAAGTATACGCAAAGGGCATGGAATGTTATTTTACAAAAAATCCTATACTTACACCTAGCTTTCTTTATGGAGCTTTTCCTCCAAAAGATTTGAGAAACAAATTCCTTCTGGCGAAAGAAAGTGACTCTGAGGATATAGCAAATATTGACCTTCCAGATGGCTTTGAAGTGATTGAATTGCCTGGCCATTTTTTTGATATGATAGGGTTTAGAACTCCTGATGATGTTGTCTATCTTGCCGACTGCCTTTCAAGTAAAGAAACCCTTGAAAAGTATCAAGTAAGCTTTATTTATGATGTAGATCAATACCTAAAGACATTGGAAATGGTGAAAAACTTAAAGGCGAAGATGTTTGTTCCTGCGCACACAGAACCAACTGATGATATATCTTCACTTGCTCAGTATAATATAGACAAAGTCCATGAAATTGCCGATCTTATACTTGAATTTTGCAAAGAACCGCTAAATTTTGAGGTTATTTTACAAAAGCTATTTAACCACTACAATTTGACTTTAAATTTTGAGCAGTATATCTTAGTCGGTAGCACAATAAAGTCATACTTGGCTTGGCTTAAGGACTTGGGCAAAGTCAGTGTTTCATTTGAAAATAGCTTAATGATTTGGAATACAATTTAGTACTTTAAAATATGCTTTGGAAATCAATTTAGTTCCTTATCTACTTTAGAGAACAGTTTCGCATTTCAACAAAATTTGCAATTATATCTTCTTATTGACATTATCAGTTCAACAAAATATAATTGTATAAAGAGTTTACTTGTCACCTACTTAAAAAACAAGGATGTGGTTAAATGAATCGTTATAGTATAATAGACGATAAAAATCCAAGAGAAATTATTTTGCTGCGTTCTCATACTTGTAAATGGGGACGCTGTTTTTTTTGTGATTATATCGCTGATAACTCAACTGATGAAGGTGAAATGGTTGAGTTTAACAAAAGAATTTTAAAAGAAGTCCGTGGTGTATATAAAAGCCTTGAAGTCATAAATTCGGCTTCAGTCTTCGAATTGCCAAAAGAGACTTTAAAAGACATTAAACAGGTGTGCATAGAGAATGGTATCAATAAGATCTACTTTGAAGCATACTACAATTATAGGAAAAGATTGAATGAAATAAGAGATTTTTTCAGTGGCATAGAAGTATCTTTTAAATGTGGAATAGAAACATTTGATGAGAATTTTAGAAACGGATATTTGAACAAAAATATTCACTTTGAAAATGCTGAAGAAGTCGCTTTATATTTCGACAATATTTGCCTCCTAGTTGGTATAAAGGGGCAGACTGAACAAATGATAGACAACGACATGAAACTCTTGCAAAAATATTTTAAACGGGGTTGTATCAATATTTTTATTGAAAATTCAACTCCAGTAAAAAGAGATGATAATATTGTTGATTATTTCAGGAAGAACTATTCCTTCCTAGAAGACAGCGAAAATATTGAAATTCTATGGAACAATACTGACTTCGGGGTAGGTGAATAATAATGATAAATATCAAAAGTAAAAACATAATGGTGCGTCAAGCCATGATTGCTGCTCTATATGCAATCTTGACGTGGATAGTGCCTTCCCTTTCATATGGGCCTATACAGTTTAGACTTTCCGAAGTTCTGACGCTGCTTGCTTTTTTCAATCCAGAATACGTAATAGGGCTTACTATCGGTTGTGCAATCTCAAACCTATTCTCTACTTTAGGGGTAATTGATGTTGTAGTGGGAACCATTGCATCTTTTTTAGCTTTAACTGTAATGAGTAAGTTAAAAAATATATGGATCGCTTCACTTATGCCTGCATTATTTTCCATACTAATTGGAGCAGAAATAGTATTAGTTTCTCCAGAGCCAGTTTCTTTTATTGTGATAACT
>JBDHVM010000250.1:0-2709 GCA_039809725.1 Peptostreptococcus sp. | reverse complement strand
TCTCTTTTTAACTTTTCTTCATCCTTTTTTCGTTTTGATTTCCACCCTATCATATGTTATCCTTTCAATCCATTTCTCATAACGTTTCTCTTGCCCTCGCCGCCTTAGTGGCGAGGGCAAGGTGTTAAGTGAAGTTGAAATTTATTATCTTTTCAATGAAATAGGTTCAGGCCCCGTTTCTCCAAACTCAGAAATAAACCTAGAGGCTCTTACTGTCCTCCATGCATTATGGCTTGCCGGTATTCTAAGTTGTAAAGCTTCATTTCCGGGTAAACCAATAAAAGAACTAATGATCAAAGTACCTTCATAATCGTCTGAACATTTACATCTAGTTAATGCAACGTAAAACAATCTTCTTTGTTCTTCAATATGTTTTTCTATCTCTTCTGGAGTTCCAGAAACAGTTCTAGGTAACAATTCATCAATACAACTCATAATAACAACGAATTTTGCTGAAAGTCCCTTTGAAGCATGGAGACTCATAATCCGAATGTGATCAATCTCGTTGACTTGAGGATTGTTAATGCAATCACAGGTTATTGCAAACAATTGCTTTAACCACTCATCAAGAGTCAATTCAACAGTTGCATCAATAGATTCAATAGATGTATAAATAATCTGCTTGATTTCTTCAACTGATTCATCTTGAGCATCAAATAAGATGCTTATAATTTTGTTTCTATCAATCGCAAGCATTTTTTTTACTTCAGTTAGTTTATAATTTATCTCTATAAACTTTTGTTTAATTGTATCTGAATATGGAATTGAAATGTTATTTTCTGATAACTCAACCAAACAATTATAAAGATCAATAGAATTTGCTTTTGAGTATTCTAAGATTTTTCTATAACTTTTAGTGCGAAAATTTGCATTTCCAACTCCTAGCAAATATCTCCATGCAACTAAATCATTTTGATTTGCTAATAAGTTTAAAAACGAAAATAAATATCTTGCATTTTCGTTCTTTAAAGCAGATTCTCTGAAGTATGATTTAGTACTTACTCCTAAACTTACTAGCTGATTTCTTACTCTATAGCCAATTTTTCTAGATGGAACAAGAATTAATACATCTTTTGGCATAATATTTTCTTTCTCAATTCTCGATTTAATTAAGTTTGATATTCCTATTATTTCATCCTCAATGTCTTTGAATTGTATTATCTTGACAATACCCTCGGGATTATATTCATATGGGATTAATGATCCCAACGTTCTATTCGAATTATTAGAAATTAATTTTGACGCCATTCTAACAACATTCTGAGGACATCGCCTACATACAGAAAAATCTATCGACTTGCAATCCGTATGAGTTACATTAAACTCTCTGATTCCTTCGGGATTTGCATGTTTGAATGAATATATAGATTGGTCATCATCTCCAATTACTGTCAGAGTTGCATTTCTTGCTAAATAATCAACTACCTTTTGTTCTGCTTTATTCAAGTCTTGATACTCATCAACAAGAATATGACTGTAAACTTGACTTTCTGCACAAGAAGGATTAGTTCTTAAATATTTATAAGTTTCTCTTATCATCTCGCCAATAAGCATTGATTTATGGTGAAATAACCAGCTCACCACAACTTTTTCAAAGCGTATGTCTTCATCAGAAAGACTGAACCCTGGAGTTTCAGTTTGTAGACGTGCCCAAAGAGCTTCAAAAGCTTTTAACATCTTTTCTTTATTTCTAATATTTCCAAACTCTTCTCCAATATCATATAACATTGGCTTAATTTCATGTTCAACCATTGGTCTTGGGTATCTGCCCGAACTCTCAATTAGAGCTCTATTATTTAGAATAGAAAAACATATCGAATGTAGTGTTCTTGCCGATATTTTTTTAGCTCCATCAATATGTATTTGATCCAAGGCATCTTGTAAGTCTTGTGCTGCAGTTTTAGTAAATGTAACCGCTAATATAGAATGAGGATCTACTCCCTCATCCAATAATCTTGCTACTTTTTTTTGTAAACCATATGATTTACCAGTTCCTGGTCCTGCTATAACTCGAACATTTTTTGAAGTATCAACCGCAAATGTATAAACTGGTGTATTTGATACTAAATTAGTATTCCATGCCATATCTTTCCTCCTCAATCAATTTCACTTAACGTTTCTCTCACCCCTCGCAGCCTTAGTTGCGGGGGTGAGGTGTTATAGGAAGCTCTTTATTCGAACGTGGCTCGCCTACTTATTTTATGACTTTTTCAATTTTTGATACGACTTTATCCCAGTCAAATTTACCGTTTCCAGAAAAAACAAAAAACAATAAAATAGGAATAGCTATTAATATAGACATCTGTCTTAATGATAATTTATTCATCGTTATTACCTCTTTTAATTTATTTTTGAACGCCAGCTCAATTATCTTTTTCGAGCGATAGCTCGATTTCTTTTAAATTTCACTTTTTTTCTTTTCCCAATATCTCGTTCAAAGAATAAACCCTAATATTTTTTATGCCAATTTTTTTTATTATTTCATTAATTTCTGTAGTAGATATTTCGCTAGATGGAATATTACGTTCATTTGCTATAGCCTCAACAGCTGCTTCGATTTGAATAATCTCGTCTTTTGTAGGAACTCTTTCTGTGGGATCAACTCCTAGTAATTTATCAATTTCATCTCGAGATAGTTGATTTTTCATATCAATGTTCCTCCTAGGCGCAATTTATAATTTTCACTTCATTGTATAATCTTTAGTGAGT
>JBDHVM010000249.1:0-2727 GCA_039809725.1 Peptostreptococcus sp. | reverse complement strand
ATAGAAAACAGATAAATAATGGGACGTCTGATATTAAAATTGATAATGCAGATATAAAGAAAGATATTTCTAATAGAAATATAAATGAAGAAAAAATCAATTTTGAAAGAGAAAAGATTGATAAAAAGGATCCTTTTGATAAGAGGTTTACATTGGCAAGTCAATTGGTTGATGAGGGCAGTTCCTCGGATGACTCTAGCTATAATCAGACAAAAAGAATGATTACGGCTGACAGAATAATATCTGTTGAAGATGAAAGAATGTATTTTGAAAGAAAAAGACGAAATGCAGTAAGCAATGGAAAGAGTTCTGAAAATGTGATGACTGTAGATGATATAATGACTGCAGAAGATGAGAAAAATTTTGCAGACAAGCCAAAGGTTGAAGTTACTAAGGAAAGTGAAGAAAAAAAAATCGAGAATAGCATTTATGATATTAAGAAACTCGATATAGATCACGCTCCGTATGAAGATGTTGTAAAAGTTGCCGAATCAAGATTGGCAGCAGATGAGGAAAAGAAAATGGAAGAAGAGAGAAAAAGACAAGAAGAAAAAGAAAGACTTGCAAGGGAAAAAGCTGAGCAAGATAGAATAGAGAGAGAAAAAGTAGAAAAGCAAAAGTTAGAATGGGAAATAGCCGAAAAAGAGCGAGTTGAAAAGGAAAAAGCAGAAAAAGCAAGGCTTGATAAAGAAAAAGCTGAGATGGCTAGAGTAGAAAGTGAAAAGCTAGAAAAGGAAAATGCTGAAAAAGCTAAACTAGAAAGCGAAAAACTAGAAAGAGAAAAAGCTGAAAAAGAAAGACTTGCCAAGATAAATAGTGATAAGATTAAACCTGATGCAAAGCAAAACTTTGTAGCAAACGAAAAAGTAGAGATTAGCTCATCAAAGCCTGATAGCTCTTCGTCAAATGGTGATAGCACTTCAAATATAGATGCAGACGAACCGAAAAAATCAGGTTTTATGAGAGGTTTTAAAAAGTTCTTGGGAGGACTTGTGGCGCTGATCCTGATTGTATATGCAATAGGCTGCGTTGTATTTAATGGAAGATTCCTGCCAAATACAAAGGTAAATGGTATAGATGCATCATATAAAACACCAGCTCAGATTGAAGCTTTGGCAGAAAACAAGGTAGATGGCTTTGTGATGACTGTAAAGGGAAGAAACAATATAGTTGACAAGATTTCAGGAAAAGATGTCGATATGAAGTACATCAAAGGAAATGCTTCGAAGATCAAGAGTGAACAAGGATTTTTGACTTGGCCAATTGCCTTATTTAGAGATAGCAATATTTCCGGAAAACTTAATGTAGAAATCAACGAAGCAAAACTTACGGAAATCGAAAAGGGTCTAAATATATACAAAAAAGAAAATATAAAAGCCCCTGTAAGTGCATTTCCAAGATTTGATGCAAAGACAATGGACTTTGTAGTGGACAAGGGGATTAATGGAAGTACACCAATAGAAAAGAATGTAAACTTTTTCTTAAGGGAGTCGCTGGTAGGTCAGGCATCTGAACAGAAATATCCAGACTCTGTATATACAAAGCAGAAAAATAGTGCAGACGATCCTAGAATTCAAAAAGCAATTGACTTTATGAAGGAATATACAAAGCACAAAATAGTATACAACTACGAATATGAAAAGTATACGATAGATGGAAAACAGATAAGCACAATGTTTGATGTAAATACAGAAGGCGATTATTCTGTAAAATTGAGCAGAGATAAAGTGAGAGAAGTAGTGAGAACAATGAGTAGAAAATACTCAACATACGGTGACACTAGAGAAATACAATCAGCATCAACAGGTGGAAAGCTAAAAGTAAGCGGTGGCGTTTACGGTTGGTTGATAGATAGAGAAAAAGAAACTGATGCACTGATGAAAATAGTAGAAGAAAAGAAAAATGTTGACAATAGAGTTCCAATCTATCAGCAAGAAGCAATATCAAGAGGTAAAAATGATATGGGCAACGAGTTTATAGAGATTGACTTATCAAAACAGCGTATGTGGTTTGTAAGAGATGGTCAACCGATAGTATCTACTTATATAGTATCAGGAAATCCAAACCAAGGAGATGCAACTCCAACAGGTATATACCCTGTAAGTTATAAGACAAGACACGCAACTCTAAGAGGACCAGGATATGCTTCACCAGTAAGCTATTGGATACCATTTAATGGAAATATCGGAATCCATGATGCAAGTTGGCAGCCAGCATATGGAGGTTCAAGATATCTATACGCAGGTTCACATGGATGTATCAATACACCATTTAGCAAAGTAGCACAGATTTATGCACTAGCAAAAAAAGGAATACCAGTAGTAGTTCATCACTAAAAAAGTTTGATACATTTGAACTTTATAAAAAGTATTGTCGTGTTACAAAAAAGTATTACCATGATGAAAAGGTGTTATTACGTTACAAAATAGATTTTAAGACAATATAAAAGTAATTGAAAGACAATACAAAAAGAAGTTGCATAGTAGGTAAATACTAAATATAGGATAAAAAAATATGAAATACACATTTTAAATCGATATATTGATTTTCAATGTGTATTTTTTGTTATATAATATCAATAATGGGTATAAAAATCCTAGTGATTATCTTTAAGAAAATATTGTATGATATGTTATAATAACATAGGAAGTAACATAGGAAGTAACATAGGAAGTAACATAGGAAGTAACATAGGAAGTAACATAGGAAGTAACATAGGAAGTAACA
>JBDHVM010000248.1:0-2728 GCA_039809725.1 Peptostreptococcus sp. | reverse complement strand
GAGAAAGCTTCAAAATCCTAACGAGGGTATTGATTTTACCTATATATTAAAAATAGTTTCCATACTTGCTGTATTATATACCTTAAGTGCCCTTTTCTCATACATACAGTCATATGTTATGAGTGGTGTTGCTCAAAGAGTTTCATATAATTTGCGAAAAGATATATCTGAAAAGTTCAGTAAACTACCAATGTCGTATTATGATACAAATAGCAAAGGTGATATCATATCAAGGGTTACAAATGATGTAGATATACTAAGTCAGACTCTAAACCAAAGTTTGATGTCTGTTGTTACCTCAATTATCACGCTTATAGGTGTATTTATTATGATGTTAACTATAAATATCACAATGACCTTGGCAGCACTAGTTTTGTTACCTCTAACAATGGTAATATTGGTTTTTGTAATAAGAAAATCACAGAAATATTTCAAATTACAACAAAAAAACCTTGGAAAGATAAATGGAAAAATAGAAGAAACATTTTCAGGACAAACAATGGTTAGAGCCTATAATGCAGAAAGATATGAGGAACTTGAATTTGAAAAAATAAACGTTAAACTTTATGATTCCGCATGGAAATCGCAGTTTTTATCAAGCATAATGATGCCGATTATGATGTTTATTGGAAAACTTGGATATGTAGTAGTATCAATTCTAGGTGGTTACATGGCAATAAATGGGAAAATAATGGTTGGAGATATACAAGCTTTTATTCAATATATGAATTCATTTACACAGCCTTTAAATCAAATTGCACAAATAATGAACTTACTTCAATCAACTGTAGCAGCAGCTGATAGAGTATTTGATTTCTTAGATGAAAAAGAAATTGAAAATGATTCAAAAGAAGTAGTATCTAAGGAGTTTTTTAAAGGTAAAATTAACTTTGATAATGTAACATTTGGATATGACAAAGAAAAGATTGTAATAAATAATTTCAATCTTGAGGTAAAACCAAACCAGAAAATTGCAATTGTTGGACCTACTGGAGCAGGAAAGACCACATTGGTAAAATTATTGATGAGATTTTACAAACCACTAGAAGGAAGAATAACTCTAGATGGTAAGGATATTAACACACTATCTATGGATAGTTATAGATCTAATTTTGCAATGGTTCTGCAAGATACATGGCTATTCAGTGGCACAATTATGGAAAATCTTAGATACGGAAAGCTAGATGCTACAGATGAGGAAGTGTATAAAGCTGCCAGATCAGCAAATGCGGATACATTCATTATGACACAAAAAGAGGGATATAACACAGTTTTAGGTGAGGATACTAAAAATATATCACAGGGGCAGAAACAGCTACTTACAATTGCGAGGGCAATACTTTCAAATCCAAAGATATTAATATTAGATGAAGCTACAAGTTCTGTAGATACTAGAACTGAAGAAATGATACAAAAAGCAATGGACACACTAATTGAGGATAGAACGAGTTTTATTATAGCTCACAGACTTTCAACAATTAGAAACGCTGATTTGATATTGGTGTTAAATGAAGGGGATATAGTCGAACAAGGAACTCACGATGAACTGATGAAACTAAATGGTTTCTATAAAAATCTTTATGATTCTCAGTATGAAGAACTGGAGGAGATTAATTAATGAGGGTTGATTGGAACAAAAAATACACTACAATTGCAGTATACTCGCTTATAGTGATTATACTTAGCATTACTTTTTATTTATGTATAACAAACTATTCTAAATTTAGTGATATGATAAATACTTTTTTTGCCGTGTTGAGACCTTTTATTGTAGGATTTTCACTTGCGTATTTATTGAATTTTGTTATGGCTTTTTATGAAAAAAATATTGTAGAAAAAATAGTAAGTGACAAAAAACCAAAAATAAAAAGAGCACTTTCTTTAATTCTAACTTATGTTACTTTGACAATAGTATTGATGCTTTTTATGAAATTTGTTTTACTCCAAGTTACAGAAAGTGTTGCAAGATTGATAAATGATTTTCCTAAACTGGTAAACAAGGTATATTTAATAACAGATCAGTTTGTGAAAGACATTGATTTGCCACATTCGACTAGTATGATGATAAATCAAAAAATAAATGAGTTCGGAAAAAATGCAATAGACTTTGCCACTAATCTTATGCCTCTATTTGCAAATGTATTCTTGGGTATTCTAAAAAGCGTATGGAATACTGTATTGGGATTGATAGTGTCTATTTACATATTAGCTGACAAAGAGGGATTTGCTGCATTATGTAAAAAGTTTCTTTCAGCTATTTTTTCTGTTGAAAGAAGTGAAAGATTACTATACATTACTAGATTTTCAAATGATATTTTTGGAAAATTTATTGTTGGTAAGATAATAGATTCTACTATTATTGCTTTTATTACATTTATAGTATTATCTATAACAGGGATGCCCTACAAGATACTTCTAACGTTTATTATTGGAACAACAAATATAATTCCATTCTTTGGACCTTTTATCGGTGCGATACCATCTGTATTTATTGTATTGATGATAGATCCGATAAAAGCATTTTGGTTGTTAATTATAATATTCGTTATCCAGCAACTAGATGGAAATGTTATTGGACCAAAAATACTCGGTGATTCAATAGGGATATCGTCATTCTGGATTCTGTTTTCACTGCTAATAGCAGGTAAGTTTTTTGGACTGATTGGTATGATTGTCGGTGTTCCATTATTTGCAATCACATATACAATAATTGGCGAATCTGTAAACT
>JBDHVM010000247.1:0-2729 GCA_039809725.1 Peptostreptococcus sp. | reverse complement strand
TCTACAGGATAAATACCGCGACATCAACTTTGACCAATCCCTTTTACCGATGATTGGAAACGCATCAAAGCAGCTCCCTGTGAGATTACTGTCATCGGGAACACTGGATAGTGTGGCACTCGCATTTCGTCTGGCGCTGACAGAAGTGCTAAGTGAAAAGATTCCCATGCTCACGGTTCTGGATGATTGCTTGATCAACATGGATGCGGGCAGAAGAAACGACGCCGTCAAGCTTATAAAACAGCACGCGGAGCGGCATCAGTTGATCTTCGTTACCTGCCATCCGGTGATTGCAGCGTTGCTTGGTGGGCATCAAATTAACCTATAAACTGTTTTCAAATCGTCACATTATTTTTGAGAATTTGGGGTATATTTTTGATGACATGAGCAAAAGAGGAGGCGGTCAAATTGAAAAAAATTATGCTATTAGCATGTGTCATGCTTTTATTATCGATACCATCATTTGCTGAAAGTGAGATTGGAATCGAGGTGGATGGAAAACTGATTCCATTTGAAGTGGCTCCTAAAATCGTAAACGACCGTGTTCTAGTGCCATTTAGAGCGCTTTTTGAGTATTTGTCGCTGGAAGTGGACTGGAATTCAAACTTGAAAATTGCCACAGCCTATAATGATCAAATGAATGTGTCCATCAAAATTGATGAAATGTATGGAAGTATCGATGGCGAACTCATACGACTCGACACTGAAGCCATCATCGTGGATGGGCGAACCCTCGTCCCTATCCGTTTCATTTCAGAAGCTTTTGGTAGCGAAGTGAAATGGGATTCAGCGGCACGTAAAGTGGTGGTCAAGAGTGGCTTTAAGCCTTATGTCTACACAGAAGCGTTGCCTACAGTGGACTCATTTGAAAAGCTGAATTTAATTTTTAGTTATGCGGGCAAATTCACTAATAATTATTACCCTTTATTACGCGATTGGATCGTACCGACTTTACCTGAGTCATTTGATGATCAGGGTAATCCAGTTCCTGTGGCCGCTGAGCCCATGCCTTCACCTGAAGCGAAGCCTGAATTCAGTGAAACCAATCTCCAGGTGGCAGGCGTCGATGAAGCGGATATCGTAAAAACAGATGGCTTTACTTTATATCAAGTGCGTCAAAATGCCGTCAAAATCGTGGATTTGCAAAAGGATAAGCCTGAAGTACTCACGACACTGACTGTTCCTGATGGCACGACCATCAACGAGCTGTACCAGTATGATGGTAAACTCGTCATAATCGGTCAAGAGCAAAACTTTGGATTTTACTCCTCTTTAAGTGTTGATATGAGGATGATCATGCCTTATATGCCACCAAAGACAAAGGTGCTGTTCTATGATGTGACGACGCCTTCAAAACCCGTGCTTTTAAAGGATTTTACTGCAGATGGCTACTATGTGACCTCTAGATTGACCGGGGGCAATCTCTATTTAATTGCAAATAAAAATCTATCTTATTACGGCATGACAGCAGATCAAATTGAACCACAGTTCAGCGAAGTGCTCATATTACCGACGGGTAAGAAAACCAATAACTATAAAATCACTTATGATAAGATTCGTTATTTCCCCGATACCATCGAAACATCACTAATGATGACCATCGGTTTCAAAATGAATGAACTGGAGGCAGCACCTGATATTAATGTGTACGTGGGTGGCGGCAATCAAGTTTATGCTTCAAAATCGAGGTTGATTATCGCGCTTGACAGATACCATTATGCATTTATGCCGAATGAGGTGATGGGCTCACCAAGCTTTGAGCATTCCACATCCCTTTATCAATTTTATATGATAGGTGGCAAGGTGGTATTTGGTAATAAAGGCTCTGTACCAGGACGCGTTCTCAATCAGTTTTCCATGGATTCGTATGAAGGCAACTATCGAATCGCCACAACCACAGGTGATGGTTGGAACGAAACCTCAAGTAACAATCTATATGTTCTCGATAGCAATCTGAGTATTATCGGTAAGCTGGAGGGATTAGCACCCTCTGAACAAATCTATTCCGTGCGTTTTATGGGGGATAGGGCGTATATGGTCACTTTTAGGCAAGTGGACCCCTTTTATGTGATCGATTTAAAAGAACCCAAATTGCCAAAAGTGTTAGGATACCTTAAAATACCTGGATTTAGCAATTACCTACATCCTGTCGACGATCAAACCATCCTCGGATTTGGACGAGAAACCATAGACACTGCAAATGGTCCAATTCAAGGGGGGATTAAAATCGGACTTTTCGATGTGTCAGATGTATCAAATCCTATTGAAAAGAGCAAGGTGGTTTTAGGTGGGCCTGGAAGCTGGTCTGACGCTTTATCGAACCATAAAGCCATCATGTTTGCAGCGCAAGGAACTGCATTTTCAATCCCTGTCATGCTATATGATGAGAGTGGCAAATTTATCTTCCAAGGGGCTTATGTTTATGATGTAAACGCATCAACGGGCATCAAACTAAGAGGAACATCCACCCATTTGACACAAGCTGAAGTGGATGACAGTGTTTTAAAATGGTATGACACGACCAAAAACGTGATACGAAGCATCTGGGTCGATGATCAATATTACTCACTTTCAGATTTTGGCATAAAGGTCCATCGATTTAGCGATATGGTTGAAGTGGGGTATATGACGTATTAAGCGTACTTTACACGAAAAGGGGCTGTTGCAAATCTAAGGAATTAGATGAGCAAAGCCCCTTTTCTCATATTCATTGATAACTCAAAACATCT
>JBDHVM010000246.1:0-2736 GCA_039809725.1 Peptostreptococcus sp. | reverse complement strand
TCTCATATCAGTATTTTATTAAATTATTTTCAATATTTTCTCATATATTTCTTCATGGATATCTTCTATACTTCTTATCAATCCGTTTTTGCTTGAACAGTCTATAATATCCCATTTGTATTTTTCTGCAACGTGTTTTGAGTTGTTGTAGGTTTTTATCAAATATTCTTCATCACTTTCATGAATATCTTTTTGGTCTTCATCAGTAAATTTATTCTTTCTATCTTTTATAAGCTCTTTACTGACAGAAACAGGAACATCTAGAAAAAAAACGCCACTTGGTTTTGGGATTTTATAAAGTTCATACTCAAATTCAAAAAGCCAAGTAAGGTATGCTTCTCTTTCCTTTTTATCATTCATTTTCGATGCCTGATGTACCATATTTGAAGTTGTGTACCTATCAGCTATTATTATTCCACCACTTTGGTAAAATTCTTCCCATTCAGTTTTGTATGAAGCATATCTATCGGCAGCAAAAAAAGTTGATGCTACATAAGGATCAACATCATCTGCCTTTTTCCCAAATTCACCCCTAAGGTACATTTTTACCAATGAAGATGATTCCGATTTATAATTTGGATACTCGACCATTTTTACGTTGTACCCTTCTTTTTTTAATCTGTCAAATATTAATTTTGTTTGAGTAGCCTTACCTGAACCATCGGTTCCACTCTCTATTACAAATAATTTACCATTCATTGAACTTTTGTACGATCAAAAGATCATACACCCCTTTCTTTCAATCTACTTCATATATACATATTTATAAATATAGTCTTTGCTAGCCGTCAATGACTGACTCACAATATTCTAATCTACGTTCGTTTCAGTACCTTTATATATTCAAAATTAGAGCTCTCCATTCCGTTTACATCAATTTTTAAAGTTCTTGCACTTTTCAAAAAATCTATCACTTCTTGATTTATCTCTTCTCCTGGCACTATTATAGAAATTCCAGGTGGATATGGCGTTACAAATTCTCCTGAAACTCTTCCCAACGATTCTTCTATTTTTACTGACTCCATATCCGAATAGAATGCTTCACAAGGACTTTTTATTGCCTTTGGTATTTCAATTGGAAGTATTATCTCTAGTCTACTGCTCTTTGAAAGAGATTTTATTTTTTTACCTTTTATCGTATCATCTTTATCTAGTTCGTCTTCAAAAAAGTCGACTTCTAATCCAAATATCTTTCTATTTTGTATATCATTTAGTGCGCCCATCATTTTATCAAAATCACTCTTTATATTTCCTATAGTGCAGAGCATCAAAATACCACTGTAGTTGGCAAGCTCAACCTGTATATTATATTCATATCTTAGAAGCTTTGAAAAATCGTATCCATTTATTCCTTTATCTATTGTTTTAATAAAAATCTTTGTTGGATCGCTTGTTTCCAAAATAGAGTAGTTTTTTAAATTACGATTAAATATATATATATTATTTAGTAGCCTATCCATCAACTCTTTTCCATATTTTTCATAGATATCAAAACATATTTCTAAACTCATCATTAGTATATATGATGGGCTTGAGCTTTCAAATATCGATAATGTTTTTTTCAGTTTTTTTCTATTTACTAGATTATTTTGTATTAGCATCACAGATGTCTGAGTCAAAGATGGGAGAGTTTTATGAATACTTGTTATAACTATATCTGCCCCCATCTTTACCGCTGATTTCGGAAACTTTTCATTGAGATTAAAATGTGCTCCATGCGCTTCATCAACAATTACAATCATACCATATTCATGAGCTTTTTTTATTATTTTTTCTATTTTAAAACTCATTCCATGATATGTCGGCCTAGTAATAAATACCGCCTTTGCTTCAGGGTTCTCCTCTATTTTTTTTATATAGTTGTCAGGAGCAGCGCCAAAAAAAACACCGTTCTTGTAATCAATATTCTCCTTCACAAATACAGGTGTTACGTTTGTCAATATGCAAGCATTGTATGCCGATTGGTGACATGCTCTATTTATTATAAGTTTACTGCCAGGAGTGCAACTAGCTGTTATCGCAGATTCTATCCCGCACGTGCTACCATTTACAAGATATTTTAATTCCAAGTCACCTGAATCATATTCTGGAAATAGAACCTTTTTCGCATTTTCCTGCGACTTTTTTATAATTCCTTTTGCATTTAAGAGATTATCTGTTCCTATGATTTCTGTCGTATCCAGGCTAAAAAGTTCCCTTATTATTTCACCATACCCTAATTCATCATATATTCTCCCATATTTATGTCCAGGCATATGAAATGATACCACATCAGAATCTTTAATTTTTAATAATTTATCATATATTGTCTTTTCCATACTGTGTGCCTTTCTCTATGCCTTATTTTTGTATATATTTATTATTTGTACCTCTTTCTATATCTCGTTGGCACATATCTCTTCATCTTATTTAAGCCTCTATCTACACCTTATGTGTACCTATCTAGTTATCTATTTTCTGTAATTCTCATATATCCTACGCTCTTTATTATATCACATATTGCCATCATTTCTCTATAGATTATAACAAGACAAATCTCAAGGAATTTTTAGCTTTAGCTAAAAATCGACATTTTATCGTTTTTTTAAATGATTTTATTTATTTTTGCAGTGCTATAAGTATGATAATAAAAGACTCTAGCAATATGCTAGAGTCTTCATTCACGTGGCTACGTCCTATTCTCCCAGACAGCTTCCCATCAAGTACCTTCAGCGCTAAAGAGCTTAACTTCTGTGT
>JBDHVM010000245.1:0-2766 GCA_039809725.1 Peptostreptococcus sp. | reverse complement strand
ACAAGTTCAAACACAAGTACAAGCAAAAGTACAAATTCAAATACAGGTACAAGTACAGAGTCAAATACAGGTACTACAAAACCCTCAAGTGAAAGTAAAAGAAGTGATTTAGGGAAGTTACTTGCAACTTCAGTTCAAAATACGACATTATCATTCGTAGATATGACTGACAGGGGAATCTTAAAAAATCAATTTGATGTGTTAAAATATACAGAAATGCCTGCTGTAATAGTGCAATGTGGATTTGTAACTAATAAAAAAGATGGTGAGAAGTTAGAAAGCGACAAGTACCAAAGTGATATTGCAGACGGTATTAGTGAAGGAATTTTACAATTTATAGATAAAAAAAGAAATTTAATAATTCAAGATAGAATTAACTATAGATAAAAAAATAATCATTCATGATAGAGTTAATAATGATCAAAAAAGGGTTTTGATAATTTAGAGTAGAGTCAACTATATAAAAATGAAATCAATGTTAAAATATTGAGTCAATTATTGACAATAGCCAATAAATGATTTAAAACTAAAGAAAAGTCATCACAAAAGCATTTTTTTAGTGATGACTTTAAATATTTACTAAAAAAGTTTTTTTAATTTTAAAGTTGAATATCATACATACTTTCTTCATTATTGTAAAAATATGATATAATTAATACATAAATACAGAAGTTTATAAATTGCCTTAATTTTTAATTAATTAATAAAAAATGTGGATTTTTTGTTGGAAATAGGGTAAAATAAGTATATAATACGTCTTGTATTAGAGTAGGGACAAAATAAGACCGCTGGGTCATAAATAGTCAATCAATATTAACGTTAGGTGGAGGTACATATGGAAAAGAAAGTAACAATTATTAATGAAACAGGTCTGCACGCAAGACCAGCAAGTTTATTTGTAAAAAAAGCATCAGAATTTAAGTCTTCAGTTGAATTGATTCATGATGGGGAAAAAGTTAATGCAAAGTCTATAATGGGAATTATGAAGTTAGGTTTAGCAAAAGGAACAGAAGTAACAATTGAAACACATGGTGAAGACGAAGAGTTAGCTTTAAACTCAATGGTAGAGCTAATTGAAAACGGTTTCGGTGAAAAATAGGTTTAACTAAAATGTTAAGGGGATTCTCTTAACATTTTTTTATAAAGAAATATTAATAGGGTTAGGAAAAACGATTTTATAGATAGTCTGAGTATTCTTATAGATGGATTTTATATTTTGCAAAGTGTTTTAACAAATTTTGCAAAGTGTTTTTAACAAAGAATAAAAGGGTAAATATAGAAGATAAATAAAAAGGTAAATATAAAGTTTTTGTACGAAATGATATAGGAGGTTTAAAATGCTATTAAAAGGAATTGGTGCTTCACCAGGAATTGCCATAGGTAAAGCTTTGGTAATCGAAGAAAGTGATTTTTCGATTGAAAAGAGAACAGGTATTGATGTTGAATCTGAAATTAAGAAGTTGAGTGATGCCGTAGCGGTATCAAAAGAAGAACTTGAAGCTGTTAAAAATAAAGTGTCTGAAGAGTTGGGAGAAGAAGAAGCCGAAATATTCGGAGCTCACTTGCTTGTACTTGATGATCCAGAATTTATTGGTGAAGCTGAAAATAAAATTAAAAATGAATCCGTAAATGCAGATTATGCCCTTAATGAAGTTAAGGATATGTTTGTAGGTATATTTGAATCTATGGATAACGACTATATGAGAGAGAGAGCAGCTGATATTAAGGATGTTACAAATAGAGTATTAAGACATATTTTAAATATAAAGTATGTTGATTTATCATCACTTTCAGAAGAAGTAGTTTTAGTTGCTCATGACTTAACTCCTTCTGATACTGCAACTATGGATAAGAAAAAAGTCTTAGGTTTTCTGACAAATATAGGAGGAAAAACATCTCATACTGCAATAATGTCAAGAACTTTGGAAATTGCTGCGATAGTAGGTATGAGTGATGCCACTGTTAAGATTAAAGATGGAGATATGATTATCTTTGATGGAGATAAAGGTGATGCAATAGTTAATCCAAGTGATGAGGAGATAAAAGTATATACAGAGAAAAAGAGATTGTATGAAGAAGATAAAAAATCACTTGAATTGTTAAAAGGGAAAGAAACTATAACTACAGATGGAAAGATAAAAGAGCTTGCAGGGAATATTGGTACTCCAAATGATGTAGAAAGTTTGATCAAAAATGATGCGGAGGGTGTAGGTCTATATAGAACTGAATTTTTGTATATGGACAGTGAAAATTTCCCATCTGAAGAAACTCAATTTGAAGCGTACAAGGCTGTGCTTGAAGGTATGAGTGGAAAGCCGATTGTAATTAGAACTTTGGATATAGGTGGAGATAAAAAGCTTAGCTATTTCCAAATGGATGAGGAGATGAATCCATTCTTAGGATATAGAGCTATAAGACTTTGTCTTGATCGTAGAGATATATTTAAAACTCAGTTAAGAGCACTTTATAGAGCATCTATTTATGGTAAGTTAAGAATAATGTTCCCTATGATTTCATCATTAGAAGAATTGCTTTTGGCTAAAGAAGTATGTGAAGAGGTTAAGGATGCTCTGAAAAATGAAGGAATATCGTATTCAGATGATGTACAACTAGGAATGATGATAGAGATACCATCAGCAGCGGTTATTTCTGATATACTTGCGAAACATGTAGATTTCTTCTCTATAGGAACTAATGATTTGATTCAGTACACTTGTGCAGTAGATAGAATGAATCAAAAGATAAGTTATCTATATAATCAGTTTA
>JBDHVM010000244.1:0-2766 GCA_039809725.1 Peptostreptococcus sp. | reverse complement strand
TGCTAGATGTTAAAATAAAGCTATTAAAACATGAAAATTGCACATTGGAAAATTGGGATAGACTTAAACTATACCACGGAACAAGAGAGATTCTTTGTAGAGCTGTACCACTGGAAATTGAGAAAATGAAACCTCTAGATGAGGGATTTGTTCAATTGAGGTTGGAAGAAAAAATCATATGCAAAAAATTAGATCCTTTTGTAATAAGGACATATTCTCCTATGGATACAATTGGGGGAGGCTTGATAATTGATGTTTCCAATCAAAAACACAGTATCAACAAAGACACTGAGAAAATTATTGAAGAATTGAAAATTAAGGAGTCTGGTGACCCTATTGAAATTTTGGAAGTTTTTTTGAAAAAAAATTCTAATGTTTATCCAAAGATAGAACAGATGATGACATACACAGGTATGTCGAGATCAATGGTGTTGGAATTAATTGAGGAATTGACAAAAAAAGAGAAGGTAGTGAAATTAAACAACAATATTATTCATATAGAATATTTTGAATTTTTGAAAAGCAAACTTATAAAAATTTTGTCAAAGTTCCATTCAGAAAATACTTTGAAATTGGGTATGCCAAAACAGGAAGCGGGTCTAAAGGTTGATTCATCTTTTAAAACAAAAGATATAGAGTCTTTGATAGAATTACTTGTATCAGATAGAAGTGTCAAATTGATTGATAACCTTCTTTCGCTGAAAAATTTTACTGTAAATATGTCGGATGAGGAAGTAAAGCTAAAAAATGAGTTTTCAAAAAAGTTACTTTCAATGGGATATATGGATATTTGCACAATAAATGAGCTTAGTGATAATGATAGAAAGAAAAAGAGCGTAATTGAGTCTATGATAGGTACTGAGATTGAAATATTAGATGAAGAGTATATAATATCTAAGGTGCTATATGATAGTGCTAAGGAAAAAATGATTGAATTTATCAATAAGAATCATACGATGACGTTGGGTGAGTTTAGAGATATGATAAACTCTAGTAGAAAAATTTCAATGTTGATTCTGGAGAGTTTTGATAAAAAGAAAATAACAAAGAGAGTAGAAAACAAAAGAGTATTATATTAATCTAAAAATATTAAAATTGACAAAAAAAGCTTGATAGTTAATGAATAACTATCAAGCTTTTTATTTTAATATATATAAACCACGACTAACAATTTTTTACTAATTTGAAAATATGTGTACATTATTATCTGTATTCTATCTTACTTCCATCTAAAAGAAATTAATTAGTAGGATAAGCATAGAAAATAGCTCTTTTAGGCGCATCTCCTATGTATCCAAAAGGATAGCAGGTAGAAACAAGTAATTCTTCTTTGTTCTTGCTTTTTAAAATATCTACATCATATTTTGAAACAATCTTTATCTCAGAAACCTTGTATCTAAACGTTTTATTCATGATTTTTATTTCGAAATAATCATTTATTTTAATTGTATTAAAATTTCTAAAAACAGTATCTCTATGTCCAGCTAAAAAAATCAAACCATTTTCTCCAGGTAAAAGTGTATCATTCATATGACCGACGCCTTTACCAAGCGATGTATCATCGGTACCTTGTATTATTGGTAAGTTTCTATCTAATTTAGGAATGAAAAAAGTGCCAATTATTTCACCGTTTTTATATTTTTTATAAGAGATAGTGTTGTTATCGGTGTCACTTACATTTTTAGATATTTTTTCTGCAATATTTAAATACTTTTCCTCAGTTTTTCTAGTTTCATATACCGTAAAACAGACATATAAAGATATGAAAATGCCGATTACAATTAAAAACGTGCCTAATATTTTTCTCATTATTATTTTTTCTTTTTAGAAAACAAAAGAGCAATTCCTGAGAATAGCGATGAAACACCTAGTAAAGCATAATTAGAAATTCCAGTATTAGTATTTGGAAGCTCCTTCAATTTGTTACTTGAAAGACTCTTTTTAATATTTGAAACCTTTTGAACAGGAATAGTATTCTTTCCAGGTTTTACTGGTTTATTTGAATCTATTGGCTTTTCAGGAACAACTGGTTTTTCTGGATTAACAGGTTTTTCAGGAACAACTGGTTCAACAGGCTTTTCAGGAACAACTGGTTTATCATTGTTAATAGGCTTAGACGGTTCGTTCGGTAGTTCGCAGCTTCCACACACAATATTATGATTAATAATTGTATTTGGTAAATTTACATAAAGTGGGTTTAGTCTCCAGTCACCACTTACATTAATACTTGCTTTAGCTATGTTATTACTAAAATCAACTGGAGTAATAAATTTTTTGTTTACAACAAAGGCAAAAGCTGTTCTTGCTGGTATAACACCTATATCTAAAGTAAGAATATCGCCGTTAACTACTATTTTTGGAGTGTAGCTATCATTATTTACTGTATTCAAGTTAGAGTAGTATTTATTACCTACTACTGCTGGATAATACCTATCTACAAGCCAAGATGTTGCGTCAGATATTGAGTAATTATCAGTTAAAGCATATGGTAGCTTAACGGAAAGTTTACCATTTTCGATTGCATAATCCGTTGCGAAAACAAATCTCCAGGATTGCTCCTTAGTATTATTGTTTTCACCTATTTGCCAGTGCTGGACTTCTAGGTTTCCTGGACCGTATAGAGACTTTATTCTTTCTTTGTTTTCTGGAGTAGTACCATGATTCTTATTATTCATTACTTTTTCAATATTACCGTTGTTTGGATAATCCTTTAAAGTTGTATCCATTTTTGATTCGGCATTTAGGTTGACTTTTGTGTTGATTAGT
>JBDHVM010000243.1:0-2780 GCA_039809725.1 Peptostreptococcus sp. | reverse complement strand
AAGGTGGGGGATCTTTTGTTTATGCTGAATTATTTAGTTTGAATGAGAAGTATATAAAAAATATTCAAGCTTCAAATAGTGAAGAAGAACTAGAAAAGGTATTATTTACTATGAAAGAAAGTGCTTATTTAAATTTCAAAGTAGATTTAGAAAGAGTTAGTTCAAAAGATGAAGGGTATCATGCTCTTTCTTTAGAAGAAAAGAAAGAAGTCTTAATTCAAGTCTTAGACATGAATCAGCTATATCTAAGCTATTCTGAAATAGAAGATGAGCAGCATAAGATACCAGAAGATGTAAAAGCCTTTAATCACTCTTTCTATCAAAAAGAAGGTGTACAAGATGAGTAATGAGATCTTACACAAGCAGATTGTAGAGAAGTTTAGTAGTGTTTTTTCAGATCCACCTCCAGAAGTGCCTGATTATGTCGCAGATAATTTAGGTCATAAACTAAGACCCTATCAAGAACAGGCTTTATCGCAGTTTATTTTTACACAAGAAATCGATCAAGCTGATCTGTACTCTAATCATTTACTTTTTCATATGGCAACTGGATCAGGAAAAACGCTCGTTTTAGCTTCTAATATCCTTTATTTATATAAGGAACAAAACAAGCAGAACTTTATATTTTTTGTAAATAGTGACGCTATTATTAAAAAAACGAAAGATAATTTAACCAATACAAACTCTTTGAAATATTTATTTAGAAAAGAAGGGATTGTCATTGACGGAAATCAGATTGATATCCAGATTGTTGATGTCTTTCCAAGTTTACCAGACCCTCACACGATCTATTTAAAGCTAACCACTATACAAAAGCTTCATTTAGATTTAACAGAGCCTAAGGAAAACTCATTAACTTTTGAAGGATTGGAAGATATAGAATTAGTTTTATTAGCTGATGAAGCCCACCATATTAACGCCTGGACTCGTAGAGATAAGAGAAAATTAAATACAAAAGAACAAGAAGAAAGAACTTGGGAAAACACTGTTAATCGTCTATTAAAGCTAAATCCAGCTAATAGATTATTAGAATATACTGCAACAATCGACTTAACAAAAGATGTTTTATTTGAAAAGTATAGGGATAAGATTGTTTATCAGTATGATTTAAGACAATTTATGAGAGATGGATATTCTAAAAATGTAATGTTACTTAGAGCTGATGAAGAAGATGAAAATAAGATGTTAAACAGTGTCTTATTAAGTCAATATAGAAAATATGTAGCAAGAGATCATGGAGTCGATTTAAAACCAATAATATTTTTTAAATCGAATTTAATTAAAAATTCTAAAGATGCCCATGAAAAGTTTATTAATCTAATTAAGGGATTAAAACCAGATCAATTAAAAGAAGTCATTGATAGAGGGTATTCCATCTACAAGCATGAACAGAGCATTTGGAGTAAAATGTTCACGTATTATAAAGAATTAGACCTAAATCAAGTTGTTCAAGATTTGAAATGGGATTTTGCTGATGGAAACATATTAAATGCAAACGATAGAGATTTTTTATCTGAAGAAAATGCTTTAATATTGAATAGTTTAGAAGAAGCGAATAACCCTATTCGTGTTATTTTTGCAGTTGCAAGACTTAATGAAGGTTGGGACGTTCTCAATCTCTTTGATATTGTTCGTATTAGTGAAGGAGCAACAAAAACAAAAGCAACGACTGATAGTGAAGCACAATTAATCGGTCGTGGTGCTAGATATTATCCTTTTGAATATAAAGAGGAAAAATCATACACTAGACGTTTTGATTTTGGTGGTGAAGATTCTGAATTAAGAGTTGTTGAGTCATTGCACTACCATACAATCAATGATAATGCCTACATTAAAAACTTAGAAAAATCTTTAGAGTCAGCTAATATTCAAGTAAAAGAAGACAAATATCATCACTTAGAAGCTAAAGTAAAAACTTCTTTTAAAAAGACTCCAATTTTTAAAGAAGGAAAAATTTATATAAATAAATTAATTGAAACAACAGCTGAAGACTATGATAGTCTGGAAAAATATAATATTACAACTTCCTTTGAAATACCTTTTGAAATGACTATCGAACAAAAATATGGAAGCAGAATTAATCATAAGTCAATGACACAAACTCATGAAGTAAGTTGGAAAGTAGAACAAAAATATATTCAAAAGGCAATCCAAAGAAGACCTTTTTTTCACTATAATAATTTGAAAAACTATATGCCATCTATTTCAAGTATGACAACTTTTATAGAGAGTAAAGATTTTTTAGGAGACTTAACTTTACACATATCTTTACCATATGAAGCTGAAATAGAAGATTTAGACCCAGTAACAAAATTAAAAATGGTAGAACGTTTCTTTAAATATATGGAAAAAAACATACGATTAAACTACATGAAAAATCGAGGTACACCTGTCTTTGAAGGAGTGAAGTTTTCAAAATTAATAGATGACTATGAAATTGAATTAAGCAAAGTAAATAAAGGAATATCAAATATAGATGAATTAATTCAACCTAGAAATATGAGAGATCATGATTGGTTTATTTATGATAAAGCGATTGTAAACTCTTGGGAAAATTCATTTATAAATTTCATTAATGATTATATAAAACAATTAAAAGAAAAATATAATGAAGTTTATCTTATAAGAAATGAACGCAAAATAAAGATAGTTGAGATAGATGGAACGAGAGGATTCATGCCAGACTTTTTATTATATCTTCAAGATGAAAATTGTACCTACCAGATATTTTTAGAGCCTAAGGGAGATCATTTAAGAGTTCAAGATAAATGGAAAGAAGA
>JBDHVM010000242.1:0-2820 GCA_039809725.1 Peptostreptococcus sp. | reverse complement strand
TCTTGAGCACATTCACGCCTGACAGGCGGGCGGCCTCACTGTTCGAGCCAAGCGCATACATGTGGCGGCCTATCTTTGTCTTCAGCAAAACGACGTTGAACAGCAGGAACAGTACGATGGCGATGATTACTGTGTTGTATACCTGCACGATGCGCCCATAGTAGAAGAAATTCCTGAAGCGTTCTACTGCTTCCGCGGTCGTAGGTACTGTGTTGATGGCACCTGTATTGTAGTTGCCATTGACGATCTGCGCGATGCCGCGCCCAATGGTCATGGTGCCCAAGGTCGCAATGAAAGGGGGTAGCTTAAATCCGGCGACCAGATAGCCGTTCAGTAGGCCCACAAGCAGCGAGGCGAGTATGGCGACCAGCGCAGCCAACCAGGGGTCCAGCCCCTTAGTCATGAGCGTTGCGCTGATCATCGTCGACATGCCAACGACCGATCCGATCGACAGGTCGATGTTGCCAGTGACCAGCACATAGGATTGCGCGATGCCGATCAGGATGATCGGGGCAATTTGCCGGGAGAGGTTGCTGAGGTTCCGGGACGAGAAGAAGAGTGGGTTGATTGCGGAGAAGCCGAGGCTAAGTACAATTAGGCCGACGAACACGCTGACCACTTGTCGCATGCCGGGCCTTGCCAATTGGGTTTTGATAAAGCCATTATTTTGCATCTTCGTTACTCAACCTCTCATCTTCATGATAACTGTCGAATTTGGTGGCCAACACGAGTATCTTTTCCTGAGTGGCTTCTTCCCTTGTCAACTCACCCGTGATGCGACCGTCGCACATTACAAGGATGCGATCAGCAACGCCAATGATCTCGGGCAGTTCCGACGAGACGAAGAGACAACCGATCCCATTGCTCTTCAGCTCATTCATCAGTTGGTAAATCTCGACCTTGGCGGCAACATCGATACCTCGGGTGGGCTCATCGAACATCACAAGGCGGCTGTTTCGCGAAAGCCATTTACTGACCACGACTTTTTGCTGATTACCGCCGGACAAGTTTTCAGCGCTCACCTCAATGGAAGGCAATTTGACCCGTGTGGCTTTGACCGCCCCCTTGGCCAGCGTCATTTCCTTCGACTTGTCGATGATGCCAGCTCCATTTGTGATCAGATCCAGGTTCGGCAGAGCGACGTTTTCCCTGACGGGCAACTTGGTGCACAACCCATCACGCTTGCGGTTTTCAGGCACTAAAACAATACCTGCAGCGATCGCGTCTTGTGGATCATCGACCTTGACTTCTTTTCCGTCCAGCATGATCTGGCCGCTCGTCTTCTTGTCGGCACCGAATATGGCCCTTGTTGTTTCAGTCCGCCCGGCACCCATCAACCCGGCGATCCCCACGATCTCGCCGGCCTTAACACTGAAGCTGATATTCCTCACCATGCGTCCCGCGTTCAATTTGTGCACTGACAGAATCTCTTTTCCGGTCTCGACGCTGATGCGTGGGTACTTCTCGCTGATCTCCCGACCGACCATATGCGAGATGATCTCATCCATGGTGAAGTCTTTGTAGTCTCCGCCGGTGATGAACTTGCCATCCCGCATGATGGTAACTCTGTCCGTCACGTGCTTCAACTCTTCCAGACGATGGGAGATGTAGATGATGCCGCATCCGTCCTGCTTGAGCTGATGGATGATGGCGAACAGCTCATCGATCTCTCTGGCCGTCAGTGCGGAAGTGGGTTCATCCATCACGAGCACTTTTGCGTTAATGGACAGGGCTTTGGCGATCTCCACCATCTGCTGCTTGGATACCTGGAGCGTTCCTGTCACCGTGGTCGGCGCCAGGTCTATCCCCAGCCGCTTCAGCAGTTCGGACGCGCGTTCATTCATGCGCTTTGCATCAACGAAGCCATGCCGGACAGGCTCCCTCCCCAGGAAAATGTTTTCGGCCACAGTGAGGTGCTGGCACATGTTCAGCTCCTGATGGATGATCGCGAGCCCCTTCTCGGCGGCGATTCGCTGCGTCATCACCGGAATATCCTGACCGAAGACTTCAATGCTACCGCCATCTCTTGGGTAGATGCCACACAGTATCTTCATCAGGGTCGATTTGCCCGCGCCGTTCTCACCCAGCAAGGCCTGTACCTCGCCCGCTCTGAGGTCGAAGGAAACATTATCAAGTGCTTTCACCCCGGGAAAAGACTTGCATATGTCCTTCATGATCACAATAGGATGATTCATGCGACGCTCCAACTCAGACCTGTTCGAGCAGCAGGTCCAGACGCTTGATGGTCTCTGCCAGCGCGCGTCCCGTATGATAGATGGCCTTCCATGGATTGCCCATGTTACCAACGATCACATGGCCTTCACGATCCAGCAGCTGCCGGCTCTCGCCTACGTCATAGTTCATGAAGTGCGTCTTGACGAACGCCCAGAGGTCGGTGAACGTGTTATAGTACTGATCCTGCCTGGTCAACACATACCCGTTGATGAAGCCAGTGAGCGACTCCCAGTTCTGCCACCACTCCTTATCTGTAATCAAGGCTTTGCCCGTGCCGACACCATCACGGTAGACGCCGCCATGCTCAGTATCGTAGCCGTTTGCCATAGCGTGGTTCAGGAGCTTGATGATCAGCGTATCGTCATCTTCCTGCCTGCGGCCGAGCACCGTCAGCGCGAGGTCGGCAAGCCAGCTCAGCTCAACATTGTGACCATAGCTTGTGGTGTCTAAAGGGTTCTCAATCTTCTCATTGCTTTCTCTCTCGGCATTCCACGTCCGCATGATGGGGATAGCCGGGAGCGAGTGGAAGGACAGATCGAATTGGTTCAGGCCGTAGCCATAGCGCGTGTTGACCATGTGCGTCTT
>JBDHVM010000241.1:0-2824 GCA_039809725.1 Peptostreptococcus sp. | reverse complement strand
AAAGTAAATATGAAAAGAGAACAAAGGGAAAAATATATAAAAGATATTGTTGATTTACTTGAAAAGACATTTGACAATATGGATATAGCGTGTGAAGTTTATGGTAGACCAAAACATTTTTATAGTATTTATAGAAAAATGACGACGAAAAATAAGAGCTTTGATGAGATATACGATTTGACAGCAGTAAGAGTATTGGTTGATTCTGTAAAGGATTGTTATGCAGTGTTGGGGGTTATTCACACTTTGTGGAAACCAATGCCTGGAAGGTTTAAAGACTACATTGCGATGCCAAAGCCAAATATGTATCAATCTCTTCATACTACAGTTGTAGGCCCTGACGGTGAGCCAGTTGAGTTTCAAATAAGAACACATGAGATGCATAATATAGCTGAGTACGGTATTGCAGCCCATTGGAAGTATAAAGAGGGTATTTCAGATAATAATATATCCAAGGTAGATGAAAGACTTCAGTGGCTTAGACAGATGATGGAGTGGGAAAAAGATGTAACTGACCCACATGAATTTTTAGATGCATTGAAGGAAGATGTTTTCAATGCTCAGGTATACGTATTTACGCCTCAAGGTGATGTGCTTGAACTTCCGAATGAGGCAACACCAATAGACTTTGCATATAGAATACATTCAAATGTCGGAAATAGATGTGTAGGAGCAAAGATAAATGGTAGAATAGTACCACTTGATTACAAGATGCAAAACGGTGATATAGTAGAAATACTTACTTCTTCAAATTCTCCAGGTCCAAGCAGAGATTGGCTTGGTATGGTGAAAACACCAAATGCGAGAAATAGAATACGTCAATTTTTCAAAAAAGAAAAAAGAGAAGAAAATATTGAGCGTGGTATGGCTATAATTGATAAAGAACTGAAAAGAAATGATTTTAAAAAAAATGACCCTCTAGTAATAAATAGTTTAAAAGAGGTTTCAAAGAAATTTAACCAGCCTGACTATGATGATTTCTTGGCGACTATAGGTTACGGTGGAATATTGGGTAATCAAGTAATAGCGAAGGTTAGAGAACTTGTATTGAGAGATGCAAGAAAACAGGAAAAGGAACAGAAAGTAAACCTTGAGGAAGATATTGTCACTCATAATATTAAGGAAAATGAAAAAGTAAAAAACAAATCTAAAAAAACCGAGAAAAGACATACTGGAGTAATAGTCGATGGTTTAGATGGGATTTATGTAAGATTCGCAAAGTGTTGCAATCCACTTCCAGGTGATGGTATAGTTGGTTATATTACCAGAGGAAGAGGAGTTACTGTACATAGAGATGACTGTGAAAATATAATAAGAGACAAGGAAAAAAATACGCACAAAACTGTTGTGGTATCATGGGTTGAAGATAATAAATCTAGATTTGAGGCTGAAATTCAGATAAAGGCTAATGATAGAAGAGGTATAGTAAACGAAATTACACATGTTATTTCAAATGAAAAAATTGGTTTACTGGGAATTTATGCAAGAAAAGGTAACCACATAGGATTAGTAATTGATCTAAAACTTGAAGTTAACGGAATTGAACAATTAAATCAGGTCATTAGAAAAATGTTAAATATCCCAGGGGTAGAGGAAGCGTACCGAGTACATGGCAAATAAATTGTTATAAATTAATAATATTTAATGCACTCAAAGTTATGCAAATAATCAAAGATGCAAGATAATAATTGTACTTGGTGGTATAATAGTCTAGATGTTAATTATACATTTAATAATTATGTAAACTCTATATAGATTTCTATATAGAGTTTATGATTAAAGGAGATTGTTGTGAGAGCAGTAGTTCAGAGAGTTACTTCTTCAGAAGTAAGCGTCGATAAAGAAGTCACAGGATCAATAAAAAAGGGATTGATGGTTCTTTTAGGTGTTGCAGAAGAGGATACAAAAAAAGATATAGATTATATGGTTGATAAAATTGTAAATTTAAGGATATTCGAAGACGAAGATGAAAAGATGAATCTTTCATTAAAAGACGTTAATGGAGAGCTGTTGGTTGTCAGTCAATTTACTCTTTTTGGAGACTGTAGAAAAGGGAGAAGACCTGGATTCACAGGAGCAGCAAATCCAGATATTGCAGATGAATACTATTTGGAATTTGTTGAAAAAGCTAAAAATATGGGGATAAATGTTCAGACAGGTAGATTTAGATCTCACATGATGGTTGAACTAGTAAATGATGGTCCTGTAACGTTATTGATAGATTCAAAGAAAACTTTCTAGGAGGAAGATATGAAAATAAAAGTGATTGCAGATAGAATGATGCAAGAAAATACATACGTTTACTATGATGAAAAGACATTGGATGCAGTTGTAGTTGATCCAGCTTTAAGTTTGGATGAGGAGATTGCATTTATAAATAATAAGAAGTTAAATGTGAAATATATTATTCTCACACATTCACACGCCGACCATATTGGCGATGTTAAAGCATTAAAAAAAGCAACGGGTGCAAAGTTAATAGCAAGCATAGATGAAAAAGAATTACTTAATAATGCAGATAAAAACTTAAGTAGCCAGTTTTTTGATGAGAGAATAGAGTTAGAAGCCGATATTTATGTAAAAGACAATGAGGAATTGCAAATAGGATTGAATACATTTAAGTTCATATCGACACCTGGACACACAAAAGGTGGAATGTGTATACTATGCGGGAAAGATATGTTTACGGGGGATACATTGTTCAATGGATCAATTGGAAGAACGGATCTTTACAGTGGTGACTACGAAAAAATACTGAAATCCTTAAAGAAACTTAGTACTATGGACAATGAAATTACAATTTATCCTGTTCATGGACCGTCGA
>JBDHVM010000240.1:0-2825 GCA_039809725.1 Peptostreptococcus sp. | reverse complement strand
CAAATAGGACAGTTATCAGCATCATATACTTTTATATCAAGGTCTATTGCGCTGTAAATAGGCATTCCAATATCGTCTTTTGTTCTATTAGCGATACAAGCAACTCCAATTACTTCTCCACCTAATCCCTCAAGAACTTTTTTAGTCTCGATTGTAGATTTACCTGTAGTCACAACGTCTTCTGCTATTATTATTTTATCACCAGGCTTTACTTCAAATCCTCTTCTTAACTCCATAACATTATCTTTTCTTTCAGTAAAGATCGTTTCTTTTCCAAGTTGTCTGCCTAGTTCATATGAAACTATTACTCCACCCATTGCTGGACCAACAACTAAATCTATATCTAAATCTTTTATCTTTTCTACCACTACACTTAAAACTTTAGCCGCTTGATCCGGAAATCTAAGCACCTTTGCACATTGTACGTATCTATTTGAATGTTTCCCTGAAGAAAGTAGGAAGTGCCCTTCCAAAAGTGCATCACATTCTTTTAAAACCTCAACTACATCTACCTTATTATCCATCTAACATATACCTCCTATTTTTAATAAAATTCTAAAATCTCTTTTTAGTTTGTGAAATATTTTCTAACTACACGAAAATAACAATAACTTAGCCATTTTCACTATATCTTAATGTAGAATATATCAGCAAATTACAAAATACCTCTGATTTCTTCAAAGTTTTTTATACCTTTTTCATTCATATAATCTTCAATTTCAGATAGTATTTCTTCGCCTATTCTAGGGTTTACAAAGTTTGCCGTTCCTATCTGAACACACGTTGCTCCAGCCATTATAAACTCAATAACATCCCTTGCACTCATTATCCCACCCATACCAATTACTGGAATATCTACGTTTTTACACACTTCATACACCATTCTAAGTGCAATCGGTTTTATTGCAGGACCTGACAAGCCTGCTGTCACGTTGTTAAATACAGGTTTTCTATTTTCAATATCTATTGCCATTGCTTTGAATGTGTTGACTAGAGAGATTCCGTCAGCACCCTCTTCTTCACATACTTTTGCCATTTCTACTATATCTTCTGCATTTGGAGATAATTTTACTATAAGAGTCTTCTCTGTAACATTTCTAACCGCTCTTACAACTTCTTTTGCAACTTCAGATTTTATTCCAAATGCCATACCACCATGTTTTACATTCGGACAAGATATGTTTAATTCAATTATGTCAAAGTCTTTATCATTTAATAGCTTCGCACCCTCTACATAGTCTTCAAGGCATCCTCCACCAAGATTTACAATTCTACAAGTATCTAATTTTGAAAAAAACGGTAGTTCTTCTTCAATAAAACCTCTTACTCCTGGATTTTCAAGACCAACGCTATTCATCATACCAGAAGCGGTTTCGTAAACTCTCATACCGTCATTTCCCATTTTGGACTCAAGCGTAAGTCCCTTTGAACTTATTCCACCCAATTTTCCTATATCATAAATCTCTCCATACTCTCTTCCAAAACCGAAAGTTCCAGATGCCATTATTATTGGGTTTTTCAATTTATGTCCACATAAGTTAATTTTTAAATCAGCCATTATAATATCACATCCTCACCCCAAAATACTGGTCCATCTTTGCATGTTTTTTTATTACCTGAATGTGTCTTGCAAGTACATACCAGACAGGCACCTACACCACAAGCCATATGGTTTTCTAAAGAAACCTGAATCTTTGTGTTTGTTCCCTCAACCATTTTTATAAGTTTTTTCATCATTGGCGTAGGGCCACAAGTAAGTATATAATCATATTTTTCAACATCTATTATATCTGTAACAAAAGTATCACCTACAGATGTATATACATTGTCACAAACTTCCTCGTATTCTTCTATCATAATAGGCTTTTCTCTAAATCCTAGGTAGCAATCGCAGTTACCTAACTGCTTTGCTACCATATATAGTGGAGCTATACCTATTCCACCACCTACAAGTGCAACTTTACCACTCACTTTTTCAAACCCATTTCCATAAGGACCTTCTAATTTTATTTCGTCACTTTTAGAAAGTTTTGATAAAATTCTAGTCCCTTCACCAACAACCTTGTATAAAAAGCTTATTCCTTCATCATCTATTTTGTAAATACTTATCGGTCTAGAAAGTAACGGATACTTATCCCACGCTCTAAGCATATAGAACTGCCCCATTTTTGCATCAAACTTTCCAGCTATCTTCATAAGATACATATCTTCGCCAACGTATTTATTATCTATTATTTTGTAGTTCATATTTTCCTCACTTAATAATCCTAGTAATTTTATAGACCTAATAACTTCATAATCAATGCCATTCTAACATACATACCATATTGAGCCTGCTCAAAATACTTAGCTCTTGGATCTGAGTCCACATCGACAGTAATCTCATTTACCCTCGGTAATGGATGCAAAATCATCATATCTTTTTTTGCTTCTCTCATTTTATCCATATCCAAAATATAGCTATCCTTTAATCTTTCATATTCTAGCTGATTTTCAAAACGCTCTTTTTGAATTCTAGTCATATATAGTATATCTAATTCAGAAATACACCCTTCCAAGTCTTTTGTCTCTCTGTATTCAGTACCTTCGATTTCTTCTTTAACATAATTTGGCATTTTCAGCTCGTCAGGTGATATAAATACAAATTTTACTGAACTATATCTTGACATAGCTTTTGCAAGTGAATGGACAGTACGTCCATATTTTAAATCTCCACACATTCCAATTGTTAAGTTGTTTAAATCACCTTTATTAGCCTTAATAGTTATTAAGTCTGTTAAAGTCTGTGTTGGGTGCTGATTTCCACCATCTCCTGCGTTTATAAA
>JBDHVM010000239.1:0-2826 GCA_039809725.1 Peptostreptococcus sp. | reverse complement strand
TCTGGCAAAATAATCTATATGGATAAGTAATTTTTATTGCTTATAAACATAAATAAAAAATATAAAGCGGAATTAGACACCTTTTTGTGCTTAATTCCGCTATTTTTCTATAATGTATTTACTTCTTAATATATTTTGTTCCATTATTTATAAAGTTCTAAAATTCACAAGATACTCTTTTAAAACAATACAACATTAACCAATATTTACAACAAGCTAATATTTTTCAAAAGAGAATCTTTTATTTTTGTAATTTTTTTCTCATATTCTTCATCATATTCTGCCATATTTTCTAGAAAATCTTCTGTTTTTTTCAGCTCGGAATTTAACTTTCTTTTTAGCTCACCTCTACTCGATTCTGTGTTAAACTCCAAAAATTCACCTAACATCATTGCGTAGTAAGACGCATGATTGAGTAATTCACTTGAAATATCTTTAAATATACGCTCAGAATCAGTTTCGTTTTCAAATTGTGCCTGTCTTGACATTGCCAAAGATACTGCCGCAAGTTCGCAGGTTCTATCAAAACTTTTTCTTAGATGTTTTAAATCTGTATCATTCAACGATTCTATCATCTCAAAGTATTCAATTTCACCAGCTACACTCCCCTCTTCCATTTCATAAAAAATGTCAGAATCAAATCCACACACTGGACATATTTTTGGAGCTTCATCACCTAAATGAATATAACCACATTCTCTACATTTAAACTTTTTCATAAATTCCCCCTATAACATAATATAGATTTTAACTTATACCCTGAAAAATAAATTAACTTACCTTAGGTTACAAAAGTCATTTTACAAAGTATCATATATGCTCTAGTTAATATACCCAATGGAGCTTTTCTTAACCTTAATTAATACAATATTACTAAATAAACAAAAAAATAAATTAATATTTATATAATCTTAAGATAACCTATTTTTATAGAAAATTAATCTCAATAGCTTGATATTGCCTCTTTTTCAATATTATTATTCAATATTATTGTCAACATATTACAATTTTGATATTTTATTTATCTGTAAAATGTAGTAAAATAGATATTGTGACAGGAGGTACAATAATGAATAGAAAAAATAAAAGAAAGAATCCGAGTACAAACATCAAAAAAATTATTCTTGCAGTACTACTTTTAGTATGTGTTTTTGGTGGTATTAAGTTAGTACTTGCTTATAAGGATGATCAAGTCTTGGCAAAGAAAAATAATACACAAACGCAGGAAAGTACAGCTTCATCAGAGCATAAGACTATGCCAGTTGTTGGACAAAAAGAAGAGGATAAGAAAATAACAGGTGTTGATTCTCAAAAAGTATGGAATGCATTAAACACATATGATTATACTAACGGAGGTAAAAAACAGGTCTTTTTAACTTTTGATGATGGACCTTCACTTACAAATACTCCTAAAATTTTAGATATTTTAAAGAAAAATGATGTAAAAGGAACTTTTTTTGTAATTGGCAAGTCATTAAAGATAGATGGTGCTCCAGCAATCTTAAAGCAAATCTATGATGATGGAATGGCAATAGGAAACCATTCGTACTCTCATAATTACAAATATCTTTACCCTAAAAGAACTTTAAATTTAGCAAACTTTAATGAAGACTTTGAAAAAAATGCAAAATTAATAAATGCTTCACTGGGATTGCCAAACTTCAAGACTAGAGTAATTAGATGTCCAGGTGGACAAATGTCTTGGAAAAATACAAAACCACTTAGCGACTATCTTATAGACCATAATATGGCATCTATCGATTGGAACGGATTGAATGGTGATGCTGAAGGTCCAAAGAAAAATGCTGAACAGCTTTTCCAAGAAGCTGTAAAATCAGGGCAGAAAAAAAATCTTGTTGTTTTACTAATGCATGATACATACGGAAAAGAAGATACCGTTAAATCATTAGATAAAATAATAAAACATTATAAATCATTAGGCTATGAATTTAAAACTTTAGTATAATATATAAATTAATACTTTATCAAGAAAGGGCTGGATCAAATAGATTCAGCCCTTTTTATACATATTTTATTTCTAATAAACTATAGAAAATAGTAATTTAATTATCATAGCTACTCCACTTCCTATAATCCCCTTTTATATCGCCTAACACTCCAAATATTATTACTAACCAAATAATTATCTTCGGTAAAAATAATAATAATATTATTATTAGAACTCTAAGGAATTTAGTATTCTTTCCCTTTTTTCTAAACTTTGCCTCCAAAATCAAAATGGAATCCCTAAAAATAAATAGTATAGATAAATATTGTACTGTAAACACAGATGCTCTAATATATTCATTACCTATGTTTATACCTGTGTATTTAAGTGCTTCAACAATAATCGAATATGCAATCATTATATAAAATACCTTTTGATTAAGGAAAGTACTTTTTCTATCCAAAATAAGTATCTTAAATAAATTATGCTTATATTTTTTATCACCCAAGTCACATTTAGTTCTCTTTGATAAAAATAATGTATAAAAATATATTATAAATGCACTAGCAAAACTCATTAACATATTGCCTAGATAAAAAGCTGTCCGAACTTTATCTTGTGTATACAAATTTTTTATTCTTTCAATATCAACTACACCACTACCAATATTATTACTGATCATTATTCTGGCAAGATAATCTGCCATACTATTTAATTCCTTAGTAAGCTCTCCTAAATTTGATACTAGAGAAACATTGGTGAAAAATCGAATAACAAAGTCAAAAATAAATAAACTTAGTACACATAAAATAGATATATACAGAATATCTTCCTCTACATTATATGACTTACAAATAATAATTCCACATACTATTCAA
>JBDHVM010000238.1:0-2831 GCA_039809725.1 Peptostreptococcus sp. | reverse complement strand
TTAGAAAATTTAGGTGTAACGAAACTAAGAATTCTTAATCAATCTGTAAACCGCTTTGTTACTGTATTCGATCAAATTCATAATATTACGTTAAAAGATTCAATTGGAATTGATGAGCTCAGTAAGTTTAAAATCGATAGACAAGTGGCAATAGAAATGAGACATATGGCAGAACTTGCAACATCGGTAGTCAATGGTTTAATAGGTGGAACAAGTGCTGGAGCATTAGTTGCATTTGGAGCTTATAGTGCAACAATGACGTTTGCAGCCGCTTCAACTGGAACAGCAATTGCATCTTTAAGCGGTGTAGCAGCTACAAATGCAACATTAGCTTTTCTAGGAGGAGGTGCACTTGCAGCTGGTGGTGGTGGAATGGCATTAGGTTCACTCGTACTCGGTAGTGCTGTTGCTGGACCAGCAATTGCAGTACTTGGTATCGTTATGAATGCTAGCGCTAGTAAAAACCTTGATAATGCATATTCTAACAAAGCCAAAGCTAAAGTAATAGTAGAAGAATTGAATGTAATAGAAACAATTTGCAATGGAATTACAAAACGGTCAGATATGTATAGTAATTTACTAGAGCGACTAAATGGGATATTTATAAATCTTATTGAGCAACTTGAAAATATCGTTAACGATAGTGGGGTTGAATACTCAAAATATTCTGAAAGTCAACAAGGAATAGTAGCTATGACAATGAGCCTCGCTGGGGCAATAAAAAAGGTGCTAGACACACCTATATTATCTGAAAACGGTAATCTTACAGATGAGTCTAAAGAAACTCATATAGAAATGATGAAGTATCTTGGACTAATTGAATATGGAAATAATCAAGAATTTGATGAAATACAAGAAATTAGGACAAACTTTATTAGAACATTAAATAAAATTATTGATTTGAAATCTTGTAATAATTTTAGAAGTTCGTTTGACTCTAAAACAGTAAAAGAATTTTTAGGTCAAGCAAATGATGTTATAGGAGGCAATTTAAGTAATGGAAAAGCCAAGTTCATATTTAAGTAATAAATCTATTTGACGTGAATAGTGTTATTAAATTGAGGATGTTAAGGTGTGCACAAGTTGATTATTTTGATTAGATTTATTGCTAAACTGGTCAGTAGCACCGATTAAATCTTTAATTGATACATATTAAAAGTCAAAAAGAAGGAATTTTGACAACTTTAAATGTATTAAATTAACAATGTTATTTTAGGTCAGAACTTAAATCATATTAAATGTATAGATTGAAGTTATGGAAGGACTCGAATTAGTTACTTAAGAGCAAGTATAAGACTCGTCATAATCTAGATTTCCAATAATGATTAAACCCTGTTCTTTTAATATTGTGTTTGTATCTTTTAAAGAAAGGTCTTCTTCTATAGATTTAATTACAATACAGTCTCTAATTTCGAATAGATACAAATCATTAAACCCAGCAGATTTTAAGAAAAGATTAGTTTCAGATAAATTCAATGAGAATGCATATGATAATCCGATTACTAAGTCCCTACTAGGATTTCTTCTATTACTAAGTATGTCTTTCAATATTGTTGTTTTGAAATTGGATCGTTCAGCTATTTGAGCAAGTGTAAGTTTGTTCATGTTTTTAAGTAGATTGCAATAATTATGAAATCGGATTTTTCTTCTCCCAATGACATTTTTAAGAACATTATAAGGTATATTTTTCATATAGTCTAAGCTACTTAACATAGTTGTTTTGCTTGAAATATTTAAATCTTGAAATATATTTCTTGATTTACTTCTTTTGAGATAAGTAGGCATTTTGCCACTCTCCTTTTATATTGTTTATTTGTTATCCTTATTATAACAAATATTGGAGGTGTTCAAAATGGACATAATTGAACTGTTGACTGTAGAAATTAAAAATAAGATTAAAGATGGTAAACCTTTCGAAAAAATGGTATGTGTTGTAGGAGTTGTAATAATTTGCGCGGTAAATCATGAGTCAAAAAATCCTGAGAGCTTGGTTGGAAAAATCGCAGAAAAGTTTAACAATATTTTTGAAGTCAAGGAATAGTTTTATATTTAAGTGCGAATCAATTTGATTCTCAGGAGGCCCTATGAGACTTATACCGCCCATTATTAGAGAAGAGACGAAGAGCGAGGCAGAACGTGCCGTCTTTGAATGGCTCCTAAATAGTAAATTGAAGGGTATAGCGATTCATTCTCTAGACTTATCGAAACATACTGAAAAGCTGTATAGTGAGATCGACTTCGTTATTATCACGGAGAGAGGCGTTATTTGTCTCGAGGTAAAAGGCGGCGCTGTAGGATTGGAACAAGGGAAATGGGTGTATACAACCCGATTCGGAAAGAGCAGCGTGAAAGAGGAGAGTCCGTTTACGCAGGCGAGGACCAATAAAGAGAGTTTGATGCATTTCGTGCGTGAGCGGTATACGAAGGCGAACGGCAGTGAAATCAAGCGGTGTCTCTATGGGTATGGCGTCGTGTTTCCGGATACAGTGTTTCATAAGCGTGGTGCAGGGATTGATTTAGATCTCGTTTTTGATCAGTCGATGGCGAACTTCGATGATTATCTCGAACGACTTTATAACGTTTGGGAGTTACGCTTAAGTGAGCGATTTGATTTAGATGTTAAGCATCAGAGACTGCCAAGACTGAATTCTGGGCTAGTGGGGCTTCTTTCCGAGCTACTCGTAGGGAAAACGGGCACAAATAAAGAGGGCATGATCAATAAGAATTTCGTGGACATCGATGGCAGGCTCAATGCACTGACAGAGGACCAATACAAAGTTTTTCAGTTCGGGATACAGAATAGACGCCAGCTTATAGAGGGCGGAGCTGGA
>JBDHVM010000237.1:0-2838 GCA_039809725.1 Peptostreptococcus sp. | reverse complement strand
TAAGTTTTCAACAGCATATATTTATTATTAAAAGAAATATTTTATTTCTCAAAAAAAAAAACTATCGTTCGTTGAAGTTCAACGACGACTTTCTTTTTCTATTTGCCGTAAAAATTATTTTAAAAAAAATAGAGAAACCTACACACAAACACTTACCACAACAAAATGATGTGCATTCGTTGTCATTGTTGTTATTGATGATGTTGAGTTTAACCGAGTCATCATTTTGTTTTTAAAAACAATAACAGTTCAATCTAAAAGTAAAATCACTAGTCGAGTTCGATCAAAGTCATCGTTGACGTGCTATTTTTGTCTGATTTACTATGAAGTAAAATATAAAAATGGATACTTAACAATAAGTATATTTTATTATAGACAAAAGAAAATCAACAGAGCGAAGGGACTGTCAGGTTTGAAATTGAAATATCATTGAACATGATAAAGAACTACGTTTAACTGATTTAATGATTTGACAGAAATATTTCCTTTTTTGTCTTTCTTTCTCTCCCTCTCCCTCAGTTTCTGTTTGTTTTTCGAAAAGATCTTGGCAAATACTTCGTCGAAGAATAGACTTCTGTCAATGAAGGACATAGATATATATATATCTATGTTCATCTTAATTTGTCGTCTCATTTTCTCACTTTATTTTCGCTTTTGTTTCTAATCAAAAGAAACATTGTAGCCGAAACTTTTAAATATTGCATAAGTTAATCCTAATGAAAAAGATTCATGTGTTACATGCATATCTTACGCTATTTACCGATTAGTGTTCGTTAAAATACTTGGACGTCTCCTTTCCTATGGCGAAGTAAAATGAAAAAAAAAGATAAACAACAGAGAAGAAGATTAAATACGAAAGAAGAAGCAGAAGAAGAAGAAGAAAAGAAAGAAAAGAGCATATTATTACTTTTATTTTCATGAATGATTAAAAGTCTAGTAGGACGAAAGTTCCGGCTTATGATAGACTAAGCATGTCTGGATTGAAGAAGGAAAAAGAAAATCATGGATGAATGATACCTTTAGGCTCCGAATATAATGACAACAATCATGTTAAATATTCTATAATAATTATTCCGACTCAGTTACATAGCGAAGATAAAATAAAACTTATTTTACATTTTTTAATAATTCGAAATCGGACGCAGAGAAAAAACATTAAAAAAATATTTTTCTTTTCCGAGTATCTCATTGTTTTTGTTAATTATTAATTAATCACTTATATCAATTTGATTATTCTTCTAATACTATTGAAAAATATAATATAATAAGTTATTATTTAAATTTTTGATTTTTTTATTCTTTTCTATTGATTTTTGTTTGAATTACCTGTATAATTGGTATGCTGTCTTGAATATTTCACTTTATAATAATAATAATAGTGTTAATATATTAAAAGTACTAAAGGAGGTGAAAATATTGGCAAATATTAAATCAGCAAAAAAAAGAATTTTAGTTATAAACAAAAAAACTGAAGTAAATAAAAGCAGAAAATCAGAAATAAAAACTTATATAAAGAAGTTTGAAGCAGCCTTGAGTGAAGGTAATTTCGAAAAAGCTAAAGAATGCTTATCTATATGTGAGAAAAAATTATATCAGGCAGCTGCTAAAAATACTATTCACAAAAATGCAGCTTCAAGAAAAGTTAGCAGGTTAGCTCATAGATTAAATAAAATAGCTTAATGCTTTTAAATTGGTTCAGTTGGTGGATTACCACCGCTCTGAAGCTATAATTCAGTCCGATAGATTCATCAACTAACCTCATAAACAAAGAAATGTGATGTTAGTTGATGAATCTCTGGAAAAAATAAAAATGACCGAAAATTCGGTCATTTTTATTGTGAATGAATCAATATTAAGCTCACTTTATAATTCCGTTCGTTATTATTTCAAGTCCTATTCTTTTATCAATCAAGCCGATTTTAATATTTCTATCTATTTCTAAAAATTTATCCATATATACTTCAATTTTTTTTAAAGTTAGTTTTTTAGATAAATTTGAAAGCTTTAATGCAACAAATCTTTTTATTTTCATTTTATCCATTATGTACTCCATTCCAAACCCCTTGTTTGTCAATAATATATATTGATATAATAATCTGTATTGTCTTATTATCATATGAATAATATATTGTTCAGGCGTGTTATTTAAAAGCATTTCCTCAAGTATTTGAAATGCCTTGTCTTTTTTTCCCTCACAAATATAATCCACCAGCTTAAAAATATTCATTTCAACAGAAATAATCATTAGATTGTCTATATCTTCCTTGCTTATGCTTTTCTTATCTGCGCAATATGAAACAAGCTTATTGATTTCATTATTAACCTCATATAGAGTAACAGTGCTTTCATAATCTAAATAACCTGTATTTACAGCAATATAATCAATATCTCCGGCACTGATCGCAACACCATTTTTTTTGAAATATTCTGCAATATACTTATTCAGCTCCGGCTCGTTCAGCTTGCTGACTTCATAAACTGCCTTGTTATCCTTAAGTCTTTTTACAATACGCTTTCTGGCATCAGGCTTCCCACTCTTAATGAGAAATATTAAAATGCAAGAGTCGTAATTTTTCTCAATAATTTCCAACAGCTTATCTTCATCAGCTTTGTTTAAGCTTCCCGTTGAGGTAATAAAATCAGATTCCTTTACAATACACAGCTTTTTATCAGACATAAACGGGAAAGTCGTTACAGCCTCATGAAAGGATTTGAAATTATCCTCGATTTTTTCAAATTCAATATAATTCATATCCTCATAATCCTTGTCGATATATTTATTTTTAGCATTCTTTACAGCCTTATCTATTAGATAGTCCTCTGAACCGTATAATATTA
>JBDHVM010000236.1:0-2839 GCA_039809725.1 Peptostreptococcus sp. | reverse complement strand
ATTAAAATTTTCAATTGTTTTAGAATATGAATAAGCTTGATATGACGGGTGTACTACAGCCCTAATCATACCTCCTGTAAAGGCGTTTACGATACCCGGGCTACTTGTTTTTGTTGCTTCTTCCCATTGTTTTAATTCGATGATGACAACATTTTCTTTTTCGTCACTGTCTATTCCAGCTACGATAAAATCAACTCTTTTTGCAGTTTGAGGTATTTTATACTCAATTGCAACTTGGATTTTTTCATCGAAAGTACTACTATTTAGAACTTTTTGCATTTCAGTAAGAGAATTTTTCCACGATACAACTTCTCTTGGATTAGTATTATAAATACCGTTTTTTCTAAAAGCAGTTTTCAAAGTTTTGATTATGTTTCCTTGAGTGATGTCATAATCAAATTCTCTTTTTGATCCTTTGTAGATTAGCATATTTTACTTGTATGATGTAATTAGTAAATGTTTACATCATACTCTCCTTTCTCCTCAATAAACAAATAAATATTAATTTGTTATCTTTCTTTGAATGTAATGTTATTTTTCAAGCAGAATTGTATAGTATACTTTAAAAATTACTTATATAATAAACTGTCATTACAGTATTCTACAACTTAAAAATTGTAATACGAGAAATATTAGATATAACTCTGCTCGCAATTATTATATCATAGTAAGTAGTAATAGTGTTGTAAAATTAGAATAGTTTCATTTTATAATTGTATAGTGATTAAGTTACTCGACTTATAAGCTATGAATAAAACAACGGAATGAACTGCAAGTTAAAAGATAAGAATATATTCTAATGGTAAGTGCATATTTTGAGATGATGTAATTTTTCGTGAATAAATGTTTAAAGCTATAAGTGTCGTTTAGTTGTATATATATTACATCAAAAAGTATCTGATTGAGTAGCATATTTTTTAAAAGAGAAATATACTTTTTTATGTAGAGGTATTTATCATTTGAATTGAGTTTTATAAAAATATGTTGTAATATAGATAATAAGAATAGATGATTTTTTTGTTATGTGTATGCTGTGATAAATAAATACAAGTTTTTAATCAAGATGGAGAGTATATAATAAACAGGACATAGTAGTATGTTTTTACTATCTCACGTAAATACAGGAGTTAGTTTTATTTAATGTTATAAGATTGTAAATTAAATTTAAGTTGCTCATATATTTTAGGGTGATCCTTAATATTAAAAAAGAAGAGATGAACGAGAAAAATATTTCCCGCACACGCGGGGGTGATCCACTGTTGTTTTGTTTAATAACAAGTAGATTAAATGTTTTCCCGCACACGCGGGGGTAAAAAAATAGAGAGGCTTAATGGCCTCTCTTAATGCTGTAGAAAAAACTATTTTTTCATATACAAACTAAACGAAGATGAGCAGATTCAAAACAGCTTAGATGTTGGGTCAAATTTATAGCTTCAGGTGATGGTTGTATACACAACGTTATTGAAATTATTTAGTATGGTTTCAACTGAAAAGGAAAATTTAATAGTGAACGGGCCTTAATATAAACTTCCATATCAAAAATAATTAACAAAAAAATATTTTAAAAAACTTGACATAAATAATTCTTTGGAATACAATTATATTGTAAACAAAATAACAGATTATATTTTTTGGAAAAAGTATTTTTTGTGATTAATGTTAAAATAAAGGTAGGTGTTTCCAATTGAGCGAAAAAACTGAAGGTGATTTTTTTTGGGCGAAAAAAGTTGATAAAGAGGGCGAATTTAAATGGTTGTCATTACGTCAACATTCGCTGGATACAATGGAGATTGCTGGATTGTTATATGAACATTGGTTAAGTGAGGGTCAAAAAGAAATAATTTTTAAAGGCATATCAATAAAAAATGAAGATATAATAAAAAACTTTGTGAAATTTATTGCTTTGGTTCATGATATAGGGAAAATAACTCCTGCGTTTCAAATAAAGAAATCTGGGAGTGCAGAATTAGATGATATACTACTCGAAAAGCTGGAAAATGAAGGTTTTGTTGGGATAAAAAATTTGTGTTTGGTATCATCAAATAAATCACATCATTCTATTGCGTCACAGGTTATTTTAGAAATGAAGGGAGTGAAATCTGATATCAGCGCGATTGTTGGATCGCATCATGGTAGGCCTCCAAAGTCAGTTATTGAAATTAGGGATCAAATTGAAGCCTATAAATCCAATTATTTTCAGTTTGAAAATAAAAACAATGAAATACATAAAAAATGGAGATCTGAACAAGAAAGATTTTTTATTTTTGCTCTAAGTAAAGCTGGGTTTAAAGATGTAGAAGAGTTGCCAAAATTAGAAAAAACAGTACAGATTATTCTAACTGGATTGATAATAGTAGCGGATTGGATCGCCAGCAATGAAAACTTTTTCCCTTTAATTAATGTAGATCAAAGCGAAAGCTCAATTGATCAAAGCATCAGATACAAAACTGCTTGGCTAAAATGGTTCAAGACATATATGTGGACATCAGAGGGTGTAGATAATATTGAATTGCATTATAAAAAAAGATATGGCTTTGATCCATCGAATGTTCAAATAAAGCTTGCTAAAGCAATTGATGATGCAAATTCGCCAGGGATATTTATCCTTGAGGCTCCGATGGGGGTTGGGAAAACCGAAGCATCTTTGACTGCAGTAGAGCAGTTAGCTGAAAAAACAGGGAGAAGTGGTATGTTTTTTGGATTGCCAACTCAAGCGACATCAAATAGTATGTTCACGAGAATAAAAGATTGGCTAGAAAAACTTTCAGAAAAAGAGAGTGAGTTAAAATCGATAAGGTTATTACATGGGAAAGCTGCATTAAATGATGATTTTTCGTCA
>JBDHVM010000235.1:0-2847 GCA_039809725.1 Peptostreptococcus sp. | reverse complement strand
TTGAAGCTTATTTTTTGTTGTACTAGACTTTGACGAAGTGGAACGTTTTTGAGCACTGTTTTTCACTGTTGCAGCAGAACGATTTTGAACGCTAGTTTTTACTGATGAAGTAGAGACAGAATGATTTTTATTGGTTTTTGTTTTTTTATTTGTAGTGGTATTTCCTTTTTTTAATGTAGAGTCGGTTTCGTTGTTTAGTAGAGAATCAAATTTAACTTGTGTGTCGCTCATTTTATACTTCCTTTCCGAATATTTAGTTTTATTATAACACATTTTATGTGCATTGCTAGAACTTATGTGATATATTAGTATATATAAAATTAGAAAAAAAATAAATTGCATAAAATGCTATAATAAATAGTATAAGGAGGGGAACAGATGAAAATACTTATTGTAGAAGATAATAAGACACTACAAGCTGATATAAAAAAGGAATTGGAAAAGATGTTTGAGGTTGAAGCTTGTGGAGATGGTGAGGAAGGTCTTTATCTTATTTCTCAAGGTATATACGATTTAGTAATTTTAGATTTAATGTTACCAAATATGGATGGGATACAAATTTTAAAAGAGGTGAGAAAGTCAGGACTTGATACTCCGATATTAATCTTAACTGCAAAAGAAACTCTTGATGATAAAATGGAGGCTTTTACAATCGGAGCAAATGACTATCTTACAAAACCGTTTTATATGGATGAGTTGGTTGCTAGAGTATATGCAATTCTAAGAACTAACGGCAGGATAAAAGATAATAAGTACATAGAGTTTAAGGACTTGAAAATTGACTCAGAAAAAAATACAGTCTATATATACGATGAAGAAATAGAGTTGCAAAATAAGCAGTTTAAGTTACTTGAGTACTTTGTCATCAATAAGGGTTCAATATTGTTGAAGGAGCAGATTTATGATAGGATATGGGGCATTGATTCAGACGCAACTATAGAGATTGTTGAAGTATATGTTAGTAATTTGAGAAAAAAATTATCGAAATATGATTATGATAAATATATAAAAACAAAACGAAAGGTCGGATACATTTTAGATGATAAATAATAATGTATTTATAAAAACAAGGAAAAAACTGACTTTTATTATACTGTTGGTAGTAGAACTTTTTATGATATCTATGAGTATATTTATTTATAGTTACTTCAAGTACAGCATTTACGATGCAATAGACAGGGCGTTGTTGGATGAATACAATTTTATAAGTAATCAATTTAAAAAAGATTCATTGCTAAATCCGATAGTTCTACACGATCCAAAAGATATTGTATATATATATTCTGGAGATTCGGTTAGATATTATACTCAAAGTAGATATTTCGATCAGAAGATACCTGTTAATCGTGGAAAATTTGAGAATGGTTATATGTCTGAAAATTATAATGGATATAACTTTAGAACAGCACGAATAAAAAATGGTGAGTTTAGTTTTCTGATAATGAGAAATATAGATTCTGAGAAAGAAAGTTTGAGTAAAATGGTGGTGCTGATGATTTTGGTGGATTTTACGTCACTATTTTTAGTATATATCATTGCTAAGTACTTGTCGAAAAAAGCACTAAAACCAATAGAAGCTTCGTGGAATAATCAAGTAAAGTTTGTTCAAGATGCATCTCATGAACTTAGAACTCCTGTTTCTATTATTCAATCCAAACTTGAGTTTTTACTTAGAAATCCTGAAGAGACAATAGAAAAAGAGGCTGAAACAGTTGCTGTTGCAATGAGAGAAACAAGACAGTTAAAAAAAATGATCAGTGAATTACTATCACTTACAAAAGAAGAGTCAATAGTCAAGTTAAATGATGAACTATTTGATATAGATGAATTATTTAAGGAAACCTTTGAAAGTTATTTTGAGATTGCTGAATACCAAGAAAAGAAGTTTCTATATACAGTAAAAATGAAAAACAGTAATATTTACGTAGATAGAAATAAACTATCACAGTTGATTAGAATATTGGTCGATAATGCTTTTAAGTACACTGATAAGGGCGATAGTATTGAAATTAAAGCACTAGAAAGAAGTAAAGACAGAATTCAAATAATTATATCTGATACAGGTATTGGAATATCTGAAAAAGATCAAAAAAGGATTTTCGAAAGGTTCTTTAGAAGTGACTCAGTTAGGGCGACTGATGTCGAAGGGTCTGGTATTGGGCTTTCTATTGCAATGATAATAACTAAAACAATAGGTGCTACAATACGAGTCAAATCTAAATTAGGTCAAGGTACAAGATTTACTATCGAACTCCCAAGAGCGAGAACAGGAAGTAGAAAAATTAGACAGGATATTAAAAATATTAATGCAAATAAAAGTATAAAAACACAAAACGGAAAATAAATGATATAATTACAAATGTAGAATAATTATGTTTGAAATAAGTTTTTTATGGTATCAAACAAATATAAACAGAAAAAATAATTGTAATATTCATAGGAGGGTTAAAAATGGCTAATGTAATTAATGAACAAGAATTTATTAAAAATGTAAAGGAAAATGAAGGTATCGCTGTCATAGACTTTTTTGCTACATGGTGTGGACCTTGTAATATGCTAGCTCCTGTATTCTCAGAAGTAGCTGAAGAATATAAGGATAAGGCATTTTTTGCGAAGATAGATGTAGATCAAAGTATGTCTATTGCACTTGAATACGGTGTTAGTACAGTTCCTACTGTAGTTTTCTTCAAGAACGGTAAAGAAGTAAATAGAGAAATCGGATTTATGCCAAAGGAAAAAATAATTGATTCAATAGATGCGATTAAATAGTTAATTTAATAAACAAAATGACCGAGCTTAGCTCGGTCATTTTGTTTATTTGAATAGATTTACTGTTGTATAATAATA
>JBDHVM010000234.1:0-2847 GCA_039809725.1 Peptostreptococcus sp. | reverse complement strand
AAATGTTGGAAAATCATACCTAGATTTTTTCTAAGCTCTCTTAGTTTTTCATCATTTAATGAACCTACATCTTGACCATTCACTATTATTTTACCTGAGTCAAATGATTCCAATCTGTTAATACATCTAAGTAGCGTCGATTTTCCTGCACCACTATGACCTATAATACCGAAAATTTCACCTTCCCCAATAGTCATATCTACATCTTCTAGTACTCTATTTGTACCAAAGGATTTATTAACGCTTTTAATTTCTATCATTTATTTGGTTTCCCCTTTCATATTGCAATCAAAAAATGCCTGAGTAAAAAATACCCAGACAACGGATTTTCTACTCATCTTTCAGCTAAAAAGCTGCTGGAATTAGCACCTTGATAAAATCAGGTTGCCGGGTTTCACAGGGCCAGTCCCTCCACCTCTCTCGATAAGAGATATTGCTATTTTAATGTATGTATATATGATAAATGTAAATAATTTATTTGTCAAGATAGAAATTTAAAATATCTTAAATAATATAAATAAATTATATAAAAAGAACACCAATATTATACCAGACATTATAAAATCAATTGTCAACTTGGGTTCCTTAATAACTCCATTGACCTTAATTTCCTGAGGTTTTCCCCCTTTTTTCACTGTATAAATGTAACTTGCAATTCCGTATAACATTACACCTAGTCCCAACAATCTAAACAATAGCGAATGTATAGGAGCTGCGTTGTATCTTGAGAAAATAATAATTAAAAATCCAACTCCAATAATGAAGGTTCTGTTTTTTTGCAAATCCTTACCATCTTTTTTTTCTTTTTGATTATTTACGCTCGAACTGTAATACGGCTTTTCTTTTTTCTTTGACTTCTTACTCATAAAATCCCCCTCCTAATATCTTTATATAATGATTATACTCTATATTTTATATATAGAACATATTTTTATAAAAAAAAAGATGAGCAATTGCTCATCTTTTAAAAAATTTTAAACTAAATTATGCTGATTTTTTATTTGGTATAAACTTACCAATTATTGCAGCTATAACAACTGGTACTATCCAGAAGAAACCTATGCTTGCACCTGGCCAAGTTTTCATTGAGTTACCAATAGCCTGAATTGTTCCAGCATTAGCAAGAGACTTAAATGAAGGTAATACAGAAAGTATACCTAATATAAATGCTACCCAAATTGCACACTTATAAATATTGTCGTTCTTGATCTTGTCATTGAATAGACCTAAGAATATATAAGCAACAACTGCTGGATATACCATTCCAAGTATTGGAGCTGCAAGTTTGATTATCTGGTCAACTCCGAAGTTAGAAACGAATGCTGAGAATACTGATATAGCAATTACTATATGCTCATATTTCAACTTACCTTTTGTTAAATCAGTGAAGTAATTTCCACAAGCTGATGTAAGACCGATAGATGTAGTCAAACAAGCAAGTGCAACAATTATTGCAAGTAGGTACTTACCTGGTCCACCTAATATACCTTCAGTGATTGCAACAACAAGAGCAGTTCTTTCAACTGTGTTGTCATATACTGGAGAAACTGTAGCTCCAAGATATGCTAAACCACCGTATACAAATGCCAAACCTACAACAGCTATTATACCAGCCATTACTGTAGCTTTTACCATTGTAGCTTTTTCAGTGTAACCTTTTTGTCTAACAGAAGTTATTATGATACCTGCGAATATACAAGCCGCCATAGCATCCATAGTCTGGTAACCGTCATTTATACCACTTACAAATACGTTGTCGATAAGTGTTCTATCAAGCGGTTTTCCTAAAGGCACAAATACACCTTTAACTATTAATACTGCCAAACAAACCAAAAGTGCTGGTGTAAGGAAAGCTCCTACAATGTCAACAACCTTTGAAGGTCTAATTGTAAGCGCAAGTGAAATCGCAAAGAATATTACTGAGAATATTATTGGACTTACACCTGTTCCTAGCGTAGGCTTAATACCGATTTCAAAAGTAGTCGCTGCAGTTCTAGGTATTGCCAAGAATGGCCCTATACATAAAATCATAGCTGTACCGATGAATACACCGATGAAGTTTCCAGCCCTTGTAAATAATTTCTTCATGTCACCTTCAGTTCTTGTTAGAGCTATAACACCCAATAATGCAAGACCACCATCTGCAAATAAAAATGCTATAAATCCTGTGAACCACTTTGTTCCTGCTAATACTCCTAGGTATGGTGGGAATATTAGATTTCCAGCTCCAAAGAACATTGCGAACAATGCAAAACCAATTACCAAGGCATCCTTAAATTTGATACTCATTTTGAACTCCTCCTTGTAGATAAATATTTAATTATTAGTTCATTAATAGTATACATTTAATTGTCAGTATTGTCAAACAATTCTTTAGATACATATATGATTTAAGTAATAGCCTTAGTATATTTTTGGTTTTTGCTAATTTATTTTAAGAAAAACGTTTCTTTACCTTTAATAAAAATCTGTCTACTGCAAATTATTTCTTATATTTTTTTTGAAGATTCAACAGAAATTTCTCCATTTGAATCATCTACTACTACTGATGCCCCATTTTCAAGCTGTCCTGCAATTATCATCCTTGCAAGTTTAGTTTCTAAGTTATTATTTATGTATCTTTTTATTGGCCTTGCACCATAAGTAGGTTCATAAGTTATATTCGTTATTAATTCTTTTGCTGCTTCAGTGATATTTAAACTTATATCCTTTTCTTTAAGCCTGTCTTTTAAATCTTTAACAAATATATCTATTATTTTTTTATTTTCATCTTTTTGAAGAGTTTTAAATATTGAGTTGAGTTCAGTTAAGTCCCCAGCACTCTGCTGATTTATTGAAAAATTTATC
>JBDHVM010000233.1:0-2879 GCA_039809725.1 Peptostreptococcus sp. | reverse complement strand
CCTTTTTGTTCTATATTTATTAAACTTCTCGATTTTATATATAAGTTCTATTAATCATCCTTCTTGGTGTTAATTTCGTCTATATACTATACAATCAATCTAACTTTTATTTTACTTATTCTCTTACTCGAAACTATGCGATACTAATCCTACCATGCTCGCCAGCCTCAGCTTTTCCTTCAGTAACCTTAACTTCTTTTCCCTGTTCTAAATTCGTTAGTATTACTGGGATACATACTTTATATCCACTATTTCTAAACAAATCCAGGTCCATATGTGCAATCTTTTCACCAGCCTCGACCCTTTGTCCAACCTCAACAAATATATCAAACCCAGCTCCATCTAGTTTAACTGTGTCAATTCCCATATGTATCAACACTTCCAAGCCAAGATCAGTCTTTATTATTATTGCATGCTTTGTTGGAAATATCATACCTACCTCTCCTGAACACGGCGCAAAAACATCACCATCATTGGAGTCAGCAGAAAAACCTTCACCGAGTATTTTTTGTGAAAATACATCATCTGGTACTTTTGATAAATCATAAACTGTTCCATTAACGGGAGAAACAAAAACATTTTTTTGTGTACTATCTTCTTTGGACTTAAACAACGATTTTAATAAACTCATAACTTCTCCTCCTATAGTATAATTTTCTATTTATTTTCATTATACTATAATATCCAGAAAATTTATATCAAAAATAACACTTTTTTGAAAATTTTTTTTATTTTTTGTATTATTTATATTCTTTGTATGATAATATTCTTAAAGAGTTTAGTACAGCGAGTAAAGTCACACCTACATCTGCAAAAATTGCCAACCACATATTTGCCAATCCAAATGTACTTAATATCATTACAATAACCTTTATTCCTATAGCGAAAATAACATTTTGCCATACAATCTTACTGGTCAACTTGGCTATGCTAATCGCTGTATTTATTTTAATTATTTCGTCTGTCATCAAAACAACATCTGAAGCTTCTATCGCTGCATCTGACCCTATACCACCCATCGAAATACCAACATCTGCCCTCGCCAATACAGGTGCATCATTTATTCCATCACCGACAAATGCAATTTTTGTATTTTCCTTTTTATTTCTCATGATCTCTTCAACTAAGCTTACTTTGTCTTGTGGAAGTAAGTTAGAATAATAGCCATCCATCTCAAGTTTTTCGCAGTAATCCTTTGCAACGCTATCAACATCACCAGTAAACATTTTTACGCTCTTTATTCCATTTTGTTTTAGCTTCTTTAAAACCTCTTTTGTGCCATATTTTATTTCGTCTTCTATTTCTATACATCCCAGATACTTTCCGTTTACTGCGACATACACTTTTGTAGATGAACTATCGATATTTGAAAACTCAATATTATTTGAAGTCATTAGCCTAGAATTTCCTGCAAGAATATTATCTCCATCATATTTCATAAATATCCCCATCGCAGGAATTTCTTCATAACTACTCAATAAGTTTTCCTCTAATATTAATTCTTTTAAATTATTTTCTTTAAAGTAGTTTTTTATTGAGTTTGAAATTGGATGATTTGATCTGGATTCTGCAATATACCCATAATTTACAACGTCCTCTTCCGTCACTCCATCAGTAGTATGCACTTTTGATACTGTAAATTTTGCTCTCGTAAGAGTTCCTGTTTTATCAAAAACAATATGCTCAACATTTTTAAGTACTTCTAAATAATTGCTACCCTTTATCAATATACCATTTTTTGATGAGATGCCAATGCCTGAAAAATAACCTAAAGGAATTGATAAAACAAGTGCACAAGGACAAGAAACCACTAAAAATACCAATCCTCTATATAGCCATTCATTAAATGGCTGACCAAATATCAAACTAGGAATAAGTGTTATTGCAATCGCAAGAGACACTACTATCGGAGTATAGTACTTAGCAAAAGAAGTGATGAAGTTTTCTGTTTTAGACTTCTTACTAGTTGCATTTTCAACTAAGTCAAGAATCTTAGATATTGTTGAATCTTCATATAGCTTTGTAACCTCAATTATTACAACTGCTTTTTTGTTAATTATACCTGCAAGTACTTCTTCTCCTTTTACAATACCTCTTAATTTTGACTCACCAGTAATTGCTGACGTATCAAATCTACTATCCCCTTTGATAATAATACCATCTACAGGAACTCTCTCCCCAACCTTAACCATTATTTTATCACCTATTTTTACTTCTTCAGGTTTAGTTTGTATGATTTTATTTTCCTTTACTACATTTGCAATATCAACCTTTATGTCCATTAATTCCTCAATATTTTTTCTTGATTTGTTAACAGCTTTTGACTCCAAAAATTCTCCTACACTGTAAAACAACATTACTCCTACAGCTTCTGGATACTCACCTATCGCAATTGCACCTATAGTAGCAACCAACATAAGTAGGTTTTCGTCCATAATCTTACCATTTGGGATATTTTTGATAGCTTTTGTAATTACGTTCCTTCCTGAAATTCCGTATGCTACAAAAATTGTGATTAAATACGTTACTTCTGGTAGTCCTTTGTATTTTGCAACAATACCAAACAAGTAAAAAGCAAACGAAACCAATATGTATTTTAAGTCGTTACTGCCATTTTCGTTTTTTTCAGTTAAATTGTCTTTTCTGACAGAATCTTGCGTGATGACTTGTATGTTAAGACCTGGTTCAATATTATCTATTTGTTTTATTAGCTCATCAACAAGATCTTTCGAACTATATTCTTGGTTTAGTGTAACAGACAACTTTTTATTTATAAAATTAAGTCTTGCACTTTCAACTTCATCTCTATTACCTATTTTTTCTTCGATAACTCCTGCGCAATGTGCACAATCTAAGCCTCCCAATATCATTTCTAATTT
>JBDHVM010000232.1:0-2880 GCA_039809725.1 Peptostreptococcus sp. | reverse complement strand
CTACAGATTTTTCGCTTATAGTATGTGGAGCATGATCAGTTGCAATAATCTCTATCGTATCATCAACAAGTCCTTCTAGTATTTTCTTCCTATCAACATCAGTACGAAGGGGAGGATTCATTTTTGCAAGTGTAAGATGGTCTAAAATTGCATCTTCTGTAAGTGTAAAGTGATGTGGAGTAGCTTCGGCTATAACATTTACACCTATTGATTTTGCATACCTAATAAAATCGACTGAATTACCTGAGCTTACGTGTTGGATATTAATTGTAGCACCAGTTTCCAGCGCAAGCATACAGTCTCTAGCCACCATTACGTCCTCTGCAGATCTTGGAGCACCAATCAGACCTAGTGATTTAGAAACATTGCCAGAGTTGATTCCGTGTTCAGCTATCAAAGAATTGTCCTCTTCATGAAGAGCAATAATAGCACCGAGTTCTTTTGCTTTTATCATTGCCTCTCTTAATAGGCCAGTATTCATTACAGGGACACCATCATTTGTGAATCCAGCTGCACCAGCAGATTTTAAGGATTCCATATCTACTAGTATATCTTTAAAATCATATGTCAAAGCTGCTTCTTGGAAAATATTTATGTCTACTTCTCTAGATTTTTCAATTATATAGTCTAAATTTTTTACTGAATCTATCTTAGGATTTGTATTTGCCATCAAAAGTACAGATGTAAAACCTCCTGCAGCAGCGGCTTTTGAACCTGTTATCAAATCCTCCTTGTGTGTGAAACCAGGATCTCTAAAGTGCACGTGTGTATCAATTAAACCTGGAGATACGATAAAACCACTTGCATCAATATTTATGTATTCTTCTTTAGAAACAATATTTTTTTCGATTAGAGAAACTTTATCATCAATTATTAAAATATCAGATATTGCATCATAATTTGTGGCTGGGTTTATAACACGTCCATTTTTTATTAGTATTTTACTCATTTTGCCTCCTTAAGATTGATTATTTTAATATAGAGACTAATCAATCGACTAGTCTCTATAGTGTTTTATTTATATATAATTTTTATTGGGTCAACCTTTGATGCCTTGTATGCAGGTATTAGTCCAAAAATTATTCCAGTTAAAACTATTGCAAAAAACGAATATAAGAAACTGTTAAAACTTGGTATAGGTTTAAAAGGAAGGAAGTTTCTAGAATATAGTGTAACTGCATATCCTACTATTATACCTAAAACACCGCCACAAGCAGTTATAAAAACAGATTCAACTAAAAACTGAAATAGAATAGCATTCGGTTTTGCACCTAAAGCACGTCGGATACCAATCTCTTTATTTCTTTCCATAACAGAAACGTACATAATATTCATTATACCAACGCCACCTACAAGCATTGAAACTGCAGTAATGATCATTACAAACTTATCTATTCCTTTAGTAAGGGCTTCTGTCGATTTTTGAATAGTACTTTGATCTTGGATTTCATATGTACCGAGTACTTTCGGATGAAGCTCCTCTAAAGCTGATATTGCTTTTTGAGACACGCTTTTAATATCAAATCCATCTTTAATTTTAAGTTGAAGATGTGTTATTGCACCAATACTGTAAAAATTACCAGTAATGATTTTATAAGAACGATCAGGAACAACAGAAATAGAAGAATTACTGTCGAATATATTTTTCTTCCTGAAAGTCTTTTCAACTGGATCAAACACAAGGTTAGAATCAGTAACACCAACAATCTCGTAAGTTAAATTATCAATGGTGATTGCTTTTCCAATGGGGTTATCCTTTTTGAAAAGATCTTCACTAGAGTGGTCATCTATTATAATAACTCTTCTGCCTTCATCACTGGCATCAATATTTCTTCCCTTTAATAGTTTATACTTTTCAGATCCTGGCTGAATAATTCTAAGGTCAGTGCCTTTGTCAAAGTACGATGCATTTACTGAATGACTGTTACTGCCAGCACCTGGGAATAATGAAAAAGGCTTAGTGGAAGACTTAACACTTTCCACACCGTCAATAGCTGAAATATCAGATAAATCAGATGTATTAAAAGGATTTAAAAGCACTTGATTGTTGCCTAGTTTTTCGTCAGTTGGTTGAAAGTGTATTATTGAAGTTCTTGGAGAGATATTGCTGAATGTATGTTTAAACAATTCACTCATAGCATTACCGACAGAACTTACAAAAACGACTGATGTAATTCCAATTATTATCCAGATAAAAGCCACTACTAATCTGAGCTTATGTCCATAGAGGTTGGCAATTGAATTTTTAATTAAAGTCAACATATTTATACCTCCTCTATAAAACTACCGTCTTTTAATGTGATAACTCTAGACGCATATTTTTTTAAATCATGGTCATGTGTAACCATTATTATAGTAGTACCTTGTTTGTTTAGGTCTGATAGTAAGTTCATTATTTCTATTCCTGTTTCACTATCAAGCGCTCCAGTTGGTTCATCAGCCAAAATAATTTTTGGTTTATTTACAATTGCACGTGCAATAGCAATTCTTTGCTGCTGACCACCAGATAGGTAGTTTGGAAAACTATAAATCTTATCTGAAAGACCAACGTCATTGAGTCTATTTTCGATTAAATCTTTTCGTTCATTTTTATCTTTACGTCCAGCATAAATAAGTGGAATTTCGATATTTTGATATACATTTAGAGTATCGATTAGGTTGAACTGCTGAAAAACAAAACCTACATTTTTTGCTCTATTTTCGGATCGCTTTACTTCACTTAGATATCCTACATCTTCACCTTCAAATAAATAATTTCCTTCATCTATTTTATCTAAAAAACCAAGGACATTTAAAAGGGTAGTCTTACCACTTCCAGATTTTCCCATGATCATAATAAATTCTCCTTGGTTAATTTCTAAATGTAGATTTTTTAGTACA
>JBDHVM010000231.1:0-2889 GCA_039809725.1 Peptostreptococcus sp. | reverse complement strand
CCCATCTTTTGTCCTACAGCAAACTTTATATAGCTGCTTCCTATATCAATGGACAGGCATTTTACATCTTTTTTCTTGGATGATAAGCCTAGCTTACTCTTGTTTTGCTTCAAATAAGCCCTCCCCCTTTGCTAGATTAGTTTTAGCTCATTGCAGAATTCTGTAATGAGCTTTGTTGCTTGATTTCAATATATAGAAACGGATAAGTTTCCCCCATTTTGGGGTATAAGTTTTTTGACAGAAAACTATCTCAAAATTCTTAATTAAATTAATTAAGAAAGAAAGAAAGAAAGGAGAAACTTATGCCGGTTTCAACAAAACAATTAACAATTTGTGATTTTTCTTCTGATTTTGAAAACTTCTTTAATCAAAATCAAACAAATCTATTGACTCTACTTGATAAATTCATTGATATTAGTAGTTACATACCCCATTCTTTTTACAAATCATATTACAGACAGTTTGGTAGAGATAGAAAGTATTCTTTAGAATCAATGATTTCTTTTTTTATTCTTAAAAATATTTTGTGTATATCTAGTATTGATACCATGATTAATATTTTAAGTCTGTCTTCTGAGATTCGCTCATACTGCGGTTTTTTTAAAATCCCTCACAAATCTCAATTTTCTAGATTTAAAAGTGAATTTTTAGATGATATTAATAATTTGTTTCATAATCTAGTCGATTATACTGAAGATATTTCTAAAGTAGTTAATCCTTTTTTATCTTCTATTTTAATTACTGATACTACTGGTTTTGAACATTATGTTAAAGAAAATAATGCTAAGTTTTACCAAGGTTTTTTATCTAAAGCGAAAGCTTATAAAAAAGTTTTAAGTAAGACAAATGATGCAATTAACTTTAATATTGATAAATACGCTCAAAGTCATATGCCTAAATCGGCATCATCTAATAAAGACTCTAAACTTTGTTTTTTAAATGGTCACTTTGGCTATTTTCAAAAAACTATTATTTCAACAAATGGTTTTGGTTTAATTAGAGATATCAATTTTTATGAAGCTGATAATAGTCTCTCAATTGATTTAACTCCAAATGAAATTAAAGATACATATGATGCAAAGTCTCTTATACCTACTTTAGAAACCTTTTTTTCTTACCATCCAAATCTTGAATATAAATATTTTATCGGTGATTCTGGTTTTGATGCTGATGATAATTATGCATATCTTCATGAAAAAAATATTATGCCTATTATTGCTATTAATCCAAGAAATTCAACTAATAAATTGCCTAGTAAAATCAATGAAGTCGGCGTCCCTCTTTGTCCAAAAGACGATAGTCTTGCTATGCTTTACGATGGAATAACTAGGCAAAAAAACAGAGCCGCTAGGATTAAATATATCTGTCCTAAAGCTAAAAAAACTAGATTAAATGGAAAAACAACTTATCTTTTAAACTGCGAAAGTCCTTGTACAAAATCTAAGTGTGGAAAAATAAAACAACTAACAATACATCATAACTACAGATACAACTCTAGTTTTCCAAGAGATAGTATCAAGTGGATTAAACTATTTAAGCTTAGAACTCGAATCGAAAGAACTATTTCGCAAATCAAAAATTTTGTTCAAATTAGATCTTTAAAAATTCAAAATACTAAATCACTTAAATCAGAAATTATTTTAGCTTGTATATCTCAACTAATTGCATTTATTTTGCTTTATCATGTAAAAGATGATTTTAAAAATCCTTTAGCGATTAAAGCGCTAGCTGCTTAATATATTCTTGCAATATGGCTGCCGCCTTTATTTATTATGCTCTAATTTAAGTGTTTTAAAGAGTATTGTGAATTAATATCTCTTTTCTCTTTCTTTTATAACTTTTTCATCTAAAATTACATTTTGCAACTACCTATAGATTAGTTTCCATATTTTAAATCCCCACCTCTAATTTGTTATTGTTATTGTTTTAGGAATGGCGATTTCAACTGGCATATTATTTTTATCCTTTATATATTTATCCCTTACTGTTAAAGTAGCTGAAACAGGAATTGTAGGATTATTTAAAGTTCCTGTAATTGTCAATGTTTGATTTCCGTCAAATGATACTTGAATATCTCTCACATTACTAACATCAGTTATATCAATTTTATACTCTAAATTATTATTTCCGCTTCCAATATTTTTGAATACTCCATTGACAAAGCTACTAGTGCTTGCATCTGCATAACCTATATCCCTACCATAATTAGAAGTTATATTCATCTGATTTGTTCCGATATCAGTAAGTGTCAACTCTAGTGGATTCTCTAAATCCTCACTCATACTATTTGCAAATTGAATTGAGCCAGTATTACCAAGATTTAGACTTCCAACATTGTTAACTTTAGTACCGTCATCCATTTTTTCAAATTTCAATATTGAACCATCATCTACTTTGATCGAAGAAAGACTATCCCAACTTCCACCTTTCATTAAGCTTGGGCCCTTTATAAAAGTAATAAAGTTCTTAATTATGGAGTTATCAAATATATTTCCTTCTTTAGATGAAATATTTAATATGCTACTAGGATTCTTACCATCTATCAGTGTGTCTTTTAAGAATATTATGTTATTCGATAATAAATCTACTCTTTTGCCACTTGTTAGATTGTCCTCAAGTTGAATAAAGGCATTATTCATCCGAATATTTCTATTACTTAAAATGCCTAGATTTTTTGTAGTATCAATAGTTATAGAAGTCTTTGCCTTCATAAAAGCATTGTTATCTAGCATCACTATACCATTTGCTTTGATAAATATATTATCTCCTAAGTTTATTCCACTGTATGGTTGTAAAATTATATTGCCCGCTCCTTCACTAGTAAGATAAACATCTCCCTGCGTATTTATTTTACTTCCATCATTAATATCTATAGGATTACCATTTGAA
>JBDHVM010000230.1:0-2895 GCA_039809725.1 Peptostreptococcus sp. | reverse complement strand
TTTGTAAATACAATTGAAGATCCAGAAGTTGGTAATGAGCGTAAAAAAGAAAAAGATATTAAACGTGAAAGAACTAGAAAAAGTTTTATTGAAAAAAGAGAGACAAAGAACAATACTAAGGATAGTAATGTAGTTAAAAAAGATAATGTATCACCTTCAACAGGAGTTAATGATGAACAAAAGAAGATGCAATTTTTACAGAGTAGTGAAAAGTCTAAAGAAAAAAAACTTGAAATAAATAAAAAAAGTAAAGCAAGTGGAAACATCAAGAATAGCGATGGTTTGTTCAAAGATATTGACAATATAGATGATTTATTGGACTAAAAAAGAGGTGTCGAAAAAAACACCGCTTACATCTTTATTTTAACATAAAAATAATATAAATAAAAGACTGTTTTTATAACAAAATATAGTTTATATTATAAGTAAGATATATATTATATATAGTATATGAAATTTAAGTATCTTTTTTGATACTGAAGGGAGAGGTTTTTATGAAGATCATCATATCTGGAAAAAAAATTAGACTTACAGATGGTATAAAAGGGTACGTCGAAAAAAAATTTAGTAGATTGGAAAAATTCCTTAGTCCTGATGCCGAGTTGAGGGTAACAGTTAGTGCTAACAAAAAAGAAAGACAAAAGGTAGAGGTAACATTAGATAGTATCAACGGTCATATTGTTAGAGCAGAAGAGATTCAGGATGATTTATATTCAGCTATAGATTTAGTTTGTGACAAGCTAAACAGACAGATAGTAAAATATAAAAATAAATTCAGATCTAGATCTGCAGGGAATGACACTATTAGATTTGAAATGATTGACGAACTAGTTGATGAGAATGTTGAAGTTTTACCAGAAGAAACTGAGTTAATTTTCGAAAGAAGAAAGAGATTTGACATAAGACCTATGAGTCCCGAAGAAGCAGTCCTACAGATGAACCTGTTGGGTCATGATTTTTTCCTATTCAAGGATCAAGATACTTTTGAAGTATGTTTGGTATATAGAAGAGGCGACGGTGGATATGGCCTAATTGAACAAGAATAAAGTAGCATACTTTTGAACTCCTTAGAGGGTTAATATATATAGAGACTGTTAGTTTATACTAATTTTCTCGTTGTATGTTTAAAAGAGACAAGACTAAAGTTGATATATCAGCGTTGGGATTGTCTCTTTTTCTGTGCAGAATGAGCTGATTATATGTTATAATTAAAAATAGAAAATAAATTATATTTTGTAAATGGAGTGTGAATAAATTTGATAATACAAAAGCAGTTTCAGATATATGAGCCAAAGTTCGAGAGAGAATTATTTGGAAATTTTGATGAAAATGTAAAACTTATAGAAAAAAATACTAATACAGATATTTTGCTTAGAGAAGGTAAAATTGTGCTGTTGGGTGAGGAAAAAAATGTAGATATGACTCATAAGCTGATGAATGAGCTACATAGCATGGTAGAGTCAGGAAAAACTTTAGATAAACAATCTATACTGTATTCTCTAGACCTTCTATTTTCAGGGAGTGAAGATAGAATAAAAGAACTGGAAGGCACTATCATAATAACAAAAAAAGGAAGTCCAGTTCAGCCTAAGACACTAGGTCAAAAAGAATATGTAAATTTAATAGAAAGTAACGATATTACATTTGGAATAGGTCCAGCAGGTACGGGAAAAACATATTTAGCAGTTGCAATGGCAGTGAAGGCGTTTAAATCTGATGAGGTTTCTAGAATAATTTTAACTAGACCTGCAGTTGAAGCTGGAGAGTCGCTAGGTTTTTTGCCTGGTGATATGAAAGATAAGGTTGATCCGTATCTTAGACCATTATATGATGCATTGTTTGATATGTTTGGCCCAGATAAGTTTAATAAATTCCTTGAAAGGGGTACTATAGAAGTGGCTCCACTTGCATTTATGAGGGGGAGAACTTTAGATAATGCGTTTATTATACTAGATGAAGCACAAAATACAACTCCTGAGCAGATGAAGATGTTTTTGACGAGGCTGGGTTTTGGTTCTAAAGCAGTTGTAACGGGTGACATTACTCAGACAGACCTTCCAAAGCATAAGCAGAGTGGACTAGTTCAGGCTGTGAAGATACTTGATGGTGTGAAGGGGATTGGATATAAGGAACTGACTGAAAAAGATGTTGTAAGGCACGAATTGGTTCAGAGAATTATCAAGGCATACACAAAATTTGAGAAAAAAATTGAATTTAAGCAAAATGAAAGAGTAAATAATAATAGAGGTATTGTGAATAGAGATAAAAATAGAAATTTTAAACAAGGAAACTTTAGAAAGTAGTGAGGTGTTACTATGAATGTGATTGTTGACAATAGACAAGATTTTGCAGAACTAGATCTTCGTATTATGGAAAGTATAAATAGGGTTATATTTGCATCATTAGAATACGAGGGAATACCAGATGATTGTGATATTAGCTTATCTTTCGTTACTAATGAAGAGATTAGAGAATTAAATAGAGATTACAGAGGTATAGATAGTGTTACCGACGTACTGTCATTTCCGTTGTTTGACGAAGAAACAGATATTGATTATGGAGAGGTGTCGCTAGGTGATATAGTAATATCTGTTGAGAGGGCAACCGAACAAGCAAACGAGTTCGGTCATAGTTTAGAAAGAGAAATTTGTTTTCTAGTCTGTCACAGTATGTTTCACTTATTCGGATATGACCATATGGAAGAAGATGAAAAGAAAGAGATGCGTTTTAAGGAAGAGGAAGTATTGACTAAACTTGGAATTACAAGGGATGATAAAAATGAGAAATAAAAAGAAAAAGAAAAAACAAAATTTAGTAAGATCCGTAAATGCTGCGATTGAAGGTATAATGTACACCTTTAAAAGTGAGAGGAATATGAAACTTCACTATTTGGCA
>JBDHVM010000229.1:0-2906 GCA_039809725.1 Peptostreptococcus sp. | reverse complement strand
AAACTGTGTTTTTTATATGAGTAATCTTTAAATATATCTTCTAATAAAGGCTTAATCTCAAGTTTTTCAACAAATGAGCGAATAATTAAAAGACCAGAATCAGAAGAAAGATTACCACCTTGAAAATTATATGAAATACTTTTATTGAAGTTAAGTGAATATTGCTGTAAACTAGACATAGAAAAGACTCCTCTCATGTTTGGTTTTCGATTAGTCACTTAAACTTTAACACGAAATTGAGCTCTTTTCTATTTTTTTGTAGTTTCACCTAATAGGTGTAAAAGGCTACGCCTGTATAATGCTTCAAAATACAGAGTTTTGTCGATTTATTAAAAATTGTATGAATAATTCAGGTTAAATGGTTTTTGTATATAAAAAAATAGAATTTCATCCTCAATATTTTTATAAATGCCATTCCTTTCAACTAAATAAATAATCTCTATAATTTAAAAGTCTCATCCTTAGATATTTGAATTTAAAAAATGAGTTTTTTAGTTTCTAAATTTTTATCTCAATTTATCAAATTTTTAATCACAATAATATTATTTTTTCAGGTGGTTTGCTTTTTTTATATATATTTTTTTAAAGATCTTTTTTTAAAACCTTTTTAGGCGCATCTCAAAGCATTATAAACACTAGCCTTGGAGAGTTGAAACATAACCTTTTGTCTGTAGAAACATAACCTTTTGTTTAAATATAACTTTATTTTTAAAAGTTATGTGATATGGTTATATAGGGATTAATATTTCAAGGTGGGTGTTTGATTTGGCAAAGGAAATTGTATGTTATAAAAATGAATTAAACCTGATTCCTATGAGGAATTTCAACAGCGTAGAGATGGATTTATTTTTTTCTATTTGCTCACGAATGAGAGAAAAAGGTACAGAGCCTATAAAATTTAATTTTAATGATTTAAAGCAATTAAGCGATTATAAACCTACTTCTAACATTAGATTTGTGAATGATATTCAAAGTGTTTATAAAAAACTTCTGTCTTTGCAATATACAGAAAGAGATGGGCATATGATTAGAGGTTTTGTATTATTCCATCACTACGAAATAGACTTAAATAAAGAAACAGAAGAAATTGGAGTGAATCCTAAGCTTGAGTATATATTGAATCAACTGTCTAAAGAATTTACAAAGTTTGAGCTTGAAGAATTTACTAATCTGAGATCTAGTTATGCTAAAACAGCGTACAGGCAATTAAAGCGATTTAGAAAAACTGGATATGCAATATTCACAATCGAACAATTTAGAGAATTGTTTTGTGTTCCTGAGAGTTATCAAATGTATAATATAAATCAAAAGATTATAAAACCTATTGAAAGCGAACTTTCTCAATACTTTAACGGTTTGAAAATAAAGAAAATAAAAGCTAAGGGCGGAAGAACTATAACTCATATTGAATTTACCTTCCAGGGCGAAGATGATATGCTGCCTAACGGAAAGTATAGAATTAAAAAAGGCAAGGAATTTATAGAAAAAGATCCAACTGAAATGTCTGAGGATGAAGTAAAGAAAGTATTTCCTGATTTACCTAAAACCTTATCTGAAAAGTTAGCTGAAGATGAAGATTTGGCAAGAGAGCTTGAAGAATTTTTAATTCAAAGAAGTAAAATGAGAAATAAGAACAAAAAGGGTGAAGCTGACTCTAAAGTTGAAGGGCAGTTTGAATTTGATATATAAATTAATATTTTCAAATTAAGGAGTGATTGTTATGAAACTAGATTTAACTATCCATGAACTTGAATTTATATTTGATAATTTACCAAGTGTTAGCGAGTTTGAAATACAAAAAGAAATTGAATTTCGTAAGAGCAATGTCAAATTAACCGATCTTGAATTTTAAGCTTATGTAGATAGTTATAGACTCCTTAGAAATAAGATTTTAGAATCTGTTTCAAAAAAATATTAATTTTAAGACGAGTTATGAGATTTTATTGACTTTAAAAAGGAGAATTTTTATGGATAACAAAAAAAATAATATTACGTTTTTAAGATACTTTTTGATTGCACTTTTTTTTATATTCTCTTATTTTTCTTTTAAAAATTTTAATGAATACTACCTATTTTTGAAAGAAATCAACAAAAATGATTACTTAAAAAATCCTAATATGTATTATTCTTATTCTTTGTATTTTTTAAGTATTTTAAATATAATAATTTCTATCATACCTATAAAAATATATAAAAATAAAAAAAATATAATTGATATTTTATTTATCATATTTTCAGCTATATTGCTTTATTTATCTATTTTTTATATTGAAAATTTTTATATGGAAAATTTTCATTTAATGGGAATTGGAGGAAAATTCTTTAACCCTTCATTACCTTTATGGGCAACCTCTTATGCAATTTTAATTCTTTGGTTTATCGAAAAAAAAGAATGAATGGAAAATAAATTTTCCATTCATTCTTTTTTTTAATATCTATGATATTCGTTTGAAGGTACCCAAAAATATCCTTGGCTTCCTTTTCTGTAAGATTTTAATACATGAACATAACATGGTGAAACAAATTTATCTTTTACTTCAAAGAACATTTTTTTTGTAAGTTCTTTTTTTTGGTAACTAGTTAAAGTGGACTTATGTCAATATTGTAGACACAAAAAGTCGAATTTTTATGCTGATTTTTTAGCCATATCCTCACATTGCTGAGGGGTAATATACCCAATGCTGCTATGTATTCTCTTCCTGTTATACCATGATTCTATGTATTCAAATATTGCCAGTCTTGCAGCATGAAAATCATAGTAGGTTACTAGGTTAACCTCTTCCTTTTTTAGGGCAGCATGAAAAGACTCAATACAGGCATTGTCATAGGGATTTCCCTTAGAACTGAATGAGTGAATGAATTTAATTTCTGATATATATTCTGCAAATTTAGAGCTTGTATACTGT
>JBDHVM010000228.1:0-2930 GCA_039809725.1 Peptostreptococcus sp. | reverse complement strand
AGAAAAAGATAGTAAGTATGAATTTGAACAGAACGTTCTTTTTGATTATATTGAGTCGGGAAATGAAGACTTTGACGATTATTTGGAATAGCAGGCTTTAATAAGAATGGAACATAGATTATTATGCACAAATAAATAAAATATATAAGGTGAATAACTTAATAAATATAGAGAATTATTATCAATTACTGGCGGTGTTTAAATATTGTCAGTAATTTTTTTATTAAGATATTTACAACAATTGGATTTATTTAAAAATACAAAATTAAAAAATATACTACTCATTCAATGAAAAGTCAGAAAATTAAATAAATTGATAAATTGTTTAAAAATATATGGAATTTTACAAAGTGTTGACATAAAAGTATGGAAGTGGTATAAATAAAATATAGGCAAAAAGTTTAATTATTCTGAATATTAGTAGGGATACTTTATAGTTAATGTAATGGAGGGAAAAAAATGAAAAAATTAATGACAGGCGATGAAGCAATCGCTAGAGGCGTATTTGAAGCAGGTGTAAAATTTGCAGCAGCATATCCGGGTACTCCAAGTACGGAAATACTTGAAAACTTATCCGAATACGATAGAAAAGATCTAATAGCTGAGTGGGCTCCTAATGAAAAGGTTGCTCTTGAGTCAGCAATAGGTGCTTCTGTAGCTGGTGCAAGATCTTTTGCTGCAATGAAACACGTAGGTCTAAACGTAGCGGCGGATCCATTTTTTACAGCATCTTACTCAGGTGTAAATGGTGGGCTTGTAATAATCACAGCAGATGAGCCTGGGCAATTCTCTTCTCAAAATGAGCAAGATAATAGAAATTTGGCAAAAGCTGCTTTTGTACCGATGTTTGAACCAGCAGACAGTCAAGAATGTAAAGACATGGTAAAAGAAGCATATGAACTTAGTGAAAAGTATGATGCTCCGATTATAGTAAGAATGACTACACGTGTCTGTCACTCAAAAGGCCTTGTGGAAGTTGAAGATAGAAAAGAAGTTGGAATAAAGAAATGGGAAAAACAACCACTTAAATATGTTATGGTTCCTGCAAATGCAAAGGTGAGAAAACAATATATATTTAAGAGAATGGCAGAACTATTTGACTACTCAAACAACTGTAAATGGAACTTTGCAGAATATAATGATACTAAGATTGGTGTAATAACTTCAGGGGATTGTTATCTTTATGCAAAAGAAGTATTTGGTGAAGATGCATCATATTTAAAAGTTGGATTTAGTAATCCGTTACCAGATAAAATGTTTGAAGAATTCGCATCAAAAGTTGATAAGATCTATGTAATCGAGGAAAACGATCCGATTATGGAGACTCATATAAAAGCTCTAGGAATTAAATGTCATGGTAAGGATGTATTCCCTAGTCATGGTGAGATGATTCCAGAAGTTATCAGAAAATCAGTTTATGGAAAAGATGTAGAGATAGATCAGGCTGCTAAGGAAGTAATGATAAATAGAGCACCTACATTCTGTGCAGGATGTCCACATAGAGGATTTTTCTATACGCTTGGTAAGAGAAAAAATCTGATGATTTCAGGAGATATTGGATGCTATACTCTTGGATATGGAGCACCGTATAGTTCAATGGATATGACACTTTGTATGGGTGCAAGTATCAGTATGGGTCATGGTGCTCAACAGGTATTTAACATGGATGAAAACCAAGATGTAAAAGTTGTATCTGTACTTGGAGACTCAACATTCTTCCATACAGGAATAAACTCTCTACTAGATGTAGTATATAATAATAGTAGTACTGTGACATGTATATTAGACAATAGAATCACTGGTATGACAGGACAACAGCAAAATCCAGGAACTGGATATACAGCTCAAGGCGAAGGTACAAATGAAGTAGATATTGAAGCAGTTGTAAAGGCAATAGGAGTAAAACACGTTAGAAGAATAAACCCTAATATACTTGCTGAAGTTGAAGAAGCACTAGACTGGGCATTGGCACTTGATGAACCGTCTGTGATAATAACTTGGTGGCCATGTGCTCTTAAGAAGCAGTCAGAAGAAGATAAAAAGAACTTCCCTGGTTCATTCCAAGAAAAATATACAGTAGATGAAGAAAAGTGTATAGGTTGTAGAAAATGTACAAAGACAGGATGTCCAGCAATTTCATTTAAGAAGGATATCAAAAAATCTTCAATCGATATAAATAAGTGTGTTGGATGTAGCGTTTGTGCACAGGTATGTCCTGTAAAGGCTATAGGAAAGGTGGAAAAATAATATGACAAAGAATGTATTGCTAACTGGAATTGGTGGACAGGGTACAATCACTGCCAGCAAATTATTGACAATAGGTCTAATGAGTGCAGGATATGATGTAAAGATGAGTGAAGTTCATGGAATGAGTCAAAGAGAAGGTCAAGTTCTTACTCATTTAAGATATGGTGATAAAGTATATTCACCAGTAGTTCCTATGGGAGAAGCAGATATAATAATGGGATTTGAAGAATTAGAAGTACTTAGAAATATTGACTACCTAAAAAATGATGGTGTTGTTGTACTAAATACAGCTAGATTCAATCCAATTGGTGTTTTAAGTGGAAAAGATACTTATCCAGAAAATACTAAAGAACTAATAGAAGCAAGAGCTGGAAAGTTGTTCTCATTTGATGCTACAGCAGAAGCTGAAAAACTTGGAAACCCAAGAGTTATGAATATAATATTGTTGGGAACTATCATTAAGAATATGAAACTACAAGATATAGATTGGGATAAAATAATTGAAGAAAATGTTAAACCACAATTTATAGAGTTGAATAAAAAGGCATTAAAGGTGGGAATGGAGTTGGTATAACTCGGCGAAAAGCGTGCCTCGTTGAAACGCTTATGTAGATTTTTAGCTAAAGCTAAAAATTCCTTGAGATTTGTCTTGTTATAACTCGGCGAAGAACGTGCCTCGTTGA
>JBDHVM010000227.1:0-2930 GCA_039809725.1 Peptostreptococcus sp. | reverse complement strand
GCAAAAAGCATCACCATCTGTAGTTGGTATTGTCTCAGAGAGAGTGTATACAAATTCGCTAACAGATACAAAAAACGTTGAAACTGGAAGCGGTACTGGGTTTGTTGTGGATAAAAGGGGATACATCTTAACCAATGCTCATGTTGTATCAAATGGACAGGTAAAAAATGTAAATGTTATATATAGCGACGGAACATCTACAAAGGGAAATGTGATTTGGTTTGATAATAATTTAGATTTGGCAATAGTAAAAGTGGAAAAAAATGGATTGGTTCCAGCAGAGCTTGGAAATAGTGATAATATTTCTGTTGGTGATATTGCAATTGCTATAGGTAATCCGTTTGGAACAGATTTGATGTCGACGGTAACTCAAGGGATAATAAGTGGGTATAACAGAGATGTTTCCTCAGAAACTGTAAATATGTCAGGTCTAATACAAACGGATGCAAGTATAAATCCAGGGAATAGTGGAGGTCCATTGCTTAACAAAGATGGACAGGTAATAGGTATAAATACTGTAAAGGCAAGAGCGGATAATCTTGGTTTTTCAATACCGATAAACACAGCGAAAGTTATTATCCAAAGGGTGATAGAAGACGGAAACTATAAAAAACCACTACTAGGTATTTCTGGCATAGATGTAAGGACTTTTACAATGTATACAGGAACAAAACTAGATGTTGACAATGGTATTGTTATTAGAACAGTGCAGAGTGGAACAATAGCTGCAAAAGCTGGTATAAAACCTGGAGATATTATTGTAGAGATTGGAAAGACAAAGATAAAAAATATGGGTGACATCAGCAAGAAGATCTATTCATATTCAAAAGGTTCAAGTGATGAAGTACAGATTATAAGAAATGGCAAGAAGATTTCACTTAAGATACAGTTTTAATGGTTAAAAATTGCAAGTTTGATAATATTCAATTACATAAATAGTTACTCCCATAAGAGCCTGTCGCAATGCGACAGGCTCTTAGATTTGATAAAATGCTTCAAAGTATGGAAGATACGTACTAAATTTAAAAAATATAAACTATAGATTACCTACAATATGATAGAATATAAGTAACAAATAATCGGAGGTGATCAAATGATGAATTTATGGAAATTGTATGATGAGTGTAAGAATAATTGTAAGCTAGTGGAACTTTCGTATGAACTAAGAGAGACAACACCTCACTGGGATGGGTTTGACTCCCTAAGCAGAGAAACTATTTTTGATTTTGACACAACTATTTTCAAAGCGCAAAAATACTCTGTGACTACACAGTATGGAACTCACGTAGATGCACCATGTCATTTTTCTCAAGGCAAGAGGAGTCTGGATGAAATAGAGTTAGAGGAAATGATATTGCCATTATGTGTTATTGACAAATCGGATGAAGTAAAAAAGAACAATGACTATATGATTACTGTGAAAGATGTATTGGACTGGGAAGAAAAGTATGGTAAGATACCAGAAAAATCATTTGTGGCGTTTAGAAGCGATTGGTCAAAAAGAGATCCAAAGACATTGGACAACACAGATGAAAATGGGAATAAACATTACCCTGGCTGGAAAAAAGAAACGATAGAATTTTTAGTCGAAAAAAGAAATATTACAGCGATAGGTCATGAAACATCAGATACAGATGCGCCTTTAAGTCAGGTAGACCATGGATTTGAATCAGAATTCTATATTTTAGATCAGGATAGATACCAAATTGAACTTTTGAGGAATTTGTACTTATGCCCACCTACAGGTGCTTTGATTTTTTGTACATTTCCAAAGGCAACAGGTGGCGTTGGCTTCTCGGCAAGGTGTTTTGCACTATGTCCTAAATAGGTAAAATGCAAAATCAAAATGATAATAACAGATCTAGTATGTATAAATCATAAAAAATAAAAAATAAAAGCCATAATTGATTTCTTAGAAAAGAACTGACCCCAAAAAGTATTTCAAAAAATATATTTGGGATTTCAGTTCATAAAATCAAGTATGGCTTTTTAGTTACTAATTTTATTTATATTTTTAATTAGGTATGGCTCAGTATACTTAACTACAACTCCGATAAAAATACCCGTCAAAACAGAAGCTCCTAACATAAAAGGTAGATAAGACATAATAGAGATGCTTGAAATAATTAAGCTAGCCATCAATAGCTGACCTATATTGTGCATTATTGCACCTAAAACACTTATACCAATAGTGGAAAAACCTTTGATTTTAATTGCAGCCTGCATACCAAAAAGACTTAGATATCCACCTGAGATGCTAAATAATATTGTTGATGCAGGTCCAGCGAATATGGAAGAAAGAATGATTCTAACAGTTAAGATTACAAAAGTATCTTTAAATCCAAAGTTTATCAAGCATAATAAGGTGATTATGTTGCTAAGTCCCAATTTAGCTCCAGGAAAGAGTGCCATCAAGGGATTTGGTATTACGGTTTCTAATATATAAAGAGCTAAACTATATGCAACCATCAAGCTCATTAAAACCATTTTTCTTGTATTTATAGATTTCATAAATTACGGTCCTTTCAATAACAAAAATACGTGGTGATATACAAAAAATGTAATAGTACATATACAAAAAAGCAGTAGTACATATACAAAAAAGCAGTAGTACATATACAAAAAAGCAGTAGTACATATACAAAAAATGCAGTAGTACATATACAAAAAAATGCATCTAAAAGTCAATCTCTATAAAAAGTATACTATATAGAGATTACAATATAGTATAACACAGAAAAAAGCATAGGTGAATAAATATTAAATGAAAAATAGATTCGATTACAATTATCATTAATAAAAAGTTTTAATAAATATGTCAATGTGGTATTATAAATATTAGATAAAATAAACCAAAGTAAACCAGTTAGTTATAAAAGAACAAATAGAGGGAGGTTATTATGGCAAAAGATAGAAGTTTAATAGATGAA
>JBDHVM010000226.1:0-2945 GCA_039809725.1 Peptostreptococcus sp. | reverse complement strand
CAATTTCACTTATTACAAGTACCTTAATTCTAGTTTTCGTTGGTAATTTATTGTTTGCTAAAAAAGAAATTTAAAACTAAGTTTAAGGAGAATTTTTATGATTCAAACGATGAATATTCTGGAAGTGAATAATCTATGTAAGTCCTACAAAGGTAAAAAAGTTTTAGAAGGTGTTAGCTTTAGCATAAAGCCTTCTGAAATTGTTGGATTTATTGGACCGAACGGTGCAGGTAAAACAACTACGATGAAGTGTATTAGCAATCTAATATTTCCAGATTATGGTGAAATAGTTATAGATGGTTATGATTTAAAAAAGCAGAGAATAAAAGCGTTATCTTCTCTGGCTGCTGTGATTGAAAATCCTGGATTGTTTTTAGATTTGACTGGTAGGGAAAATATAAAAATGATTGCTGAGTTAAAAGGTATATCTCTAGATCGCATAAATGAGATTATCGATTTTGTTGGAATTGGCGCAAACATTGATAAGAAAACGATGAACTATTCAATGGGTATGAAACAGAGATTGGGTTTAGGCATTGCGATTATTGGAAAGCCAAAATTGCTGATTCTTGATGAACCTACTAATGGACTAGATCCATCGGGGGTTATGAAGCTAAGAAATACCCTCAAAAACTTAGTGGAGCATGAAGGTATGTCCATTCTCTTTTCCTCACATCATTTGGGAGAAGTAGAAAAATTGGCAAATCGTATTATTTTCATAGAAAAAGGAATGATAAATGAAGTATCAAAAGAAATATATTCTAATTGTCGATATTTGCTAAGATGTAATAATGCATCAAAGGTTCTGGCTATTATTTCAGCTGGTAAACCAAATGTAAATGTAGAAAAGATTTCGGATGAGACTATTTCAATAGAAATTTCTAGTGAACGTGAGTTTAATAATATAATCAATTATATTGCTGTAAATGCGGATATTGAGTTATACGATATTGTAAAAGAATCTATTGAAGTGGAAACAATTTACAAAAATATTTATGGAGAAAACTATGAGTAAATTAGTAAGACTGGAGCTCTATAGGTTTTTCAAGAACACTAAAAATCGAGTTATTTTAGTAATCATTCTAGTATATCCATTTCTATTATTTGCTTGGCTTGAACATCAAAGTGGTAGTTATATGAAAATACAAAGTGATTTACATATGAATCAAAGTCGTATTGCAAATATACGAGCGCTTACATTAATGAGGGCTAAGGATGATAATTCTATAAATATTGTAAGTAATAATGACCAGCTGATTACTTTTTTTCAAGAAGTAAGTCGCAATGAACTATCCGCTGGGAAGTTTTACTTGTCTAATGATCAAAAAAATTACAAATTCATTAATACATCATTGAAGAAAATATATGATCTATACTTGAATGCCTTAGATAATGAACTTATATCAGATCAAGTGATATTAGAATTGGGGTACACGAGAGCTGATTTGGAGGCCGGGGCTTTTTATTCAGAATATCTAGATGAAAATCTTGAAACTATATATTTGAATAAGTTTGAAATTAATGGTTTTAATGCAACAAAGTTGGTTTTCTCTGGTCAGAATTTGCTCGTACTTATTTTGCTGATTGTTCTAATGCTTTCAGATATTTACTTAAAAGATTTACTTGAAGGTGGCTATAAACTCATTTATTCCCTTCAAATAGATAGGCGAAAATTACTATTATCAAAGTTGATAGTAGCGTTGGTTATTTTAGTAATTTTGATTTTGTATGTAACCCTAACCGTCTTTTTAGTATCAAGTGTAATTGGTGGCTATGGTGATCCCGAATACCCTATTGTTTCAACGTCAATAAACCAATTTTATTTAAGTTCTAACGAAATGTCATTTCAAGTGACGCCTATTTGGTTGTACATTTTAATAGGATTTATTCAAATTGTACTCGTATGTTCTACGTTAGTGTATTTAATGATTTTAGTATCTATTTCAATAAAATCATTAAGTGTTGTTATGGGGGCTTCGTTAGGAATACTTTTTTTCACATTTTTTATAAACTCTATGATGCCCGCGAGTAGCATTTGGAGAGCAATATTCCCTTTTTCATACATCTATGTTGAGAATCTTTTAAACGTCAATTCGATTTCAAACTTGACTATTGGATTTTTGATTAACCTTACACTAACATCACTCTTTATTGGTGCCCCCTTGACTTATATTTCTCGCATTGATATTGGTGATTGATTCTATCGATAAAAATTAATTAAAGGTATTTAATTCAAATCGTGTATTTTTGTCATTGAAAGTGTTATTTCACCATCCTAATCTCAGCCACAGGTGTCTCTAGAACGAGTTCCTTCTCATCTCCATTAGCTTTAAATCCCATTTTTTTATAAAAGGCGATGGCCTTTTGGTTAGATTTATGGACCCAAAGGAAATGCTGTGGACATGCCTTTAGTTGTTCTAGGCAGGATTCCATTAAAGCGCGACCGATACCGAGCTTTTGGTAGTCTTTTAGAACATAGAGTGCGATGATTTCACCATAGGTTTCATAAACGCTATCTCTGCCTTGACCATAGCATGCGAAACCGACTATTTTACCATCCAGCTCTGCGACCAACGTGTTTTCGGGGTATTTTCTAGCAAATTCAACACTGCGATCTGGTATGATGCGGTCAAGGTATGCTTGATTGATGTGGCCTGTATAAGTTTCTATCCACGTTTGGTAATGGACATGCCCTTTCTGTTCGGCATCGTTGATGGTAGCGGGACGAATGGTTAGCATGTGGACCTCCTAGAGGGATTTTTCATAGTTTACACCATTTTCGTTGAGATTTCACCAAAATTTAAAAACGAGGAGCAACTATGATTTATGGTTATTTAATACTAATAATTATTATGCTCATAACTTTGACGATAATACTTTGGTCAACTTATAAAAACAACAGGATGTACATAAGCATTTTGCTGATATTAACTATAATCGGTAAT
>JBDHVM010000225.1:0-2974 GCA_039809725.1 Peptostreptococcus sp. | reverse complement strand
GTCCAAGACGAGTTTATATCAATTAAACCATGCGCCTATCTGCATAATTACAAGCAATCGAAAAGAGCTCAAATTGAAGATAATCTTTATAAAGAAATTATTGACTTATCCCCAATATTTATTAAAAATGAAGAGGATAAACTCAGAAAATTTATTTCGAAATATGTAATAAAAAAACCGAAAAGAGATTTGCTTTATAGCATTGAAAACGGAAAAATCAGACCTTCTAAAGCTCTACAAGATGCTCTTTCTAGCATGATGAAGGGCAATCAGGAGTTTATCATGATAGACGAACAAAAAATTGTATATGAAACTATATTGAAAACTGTAAGGTTGTCGAGAGAAACAGGCGACAAGTATACCATAATAATTGAAGGAGGCCCAGGAACAGGAAAAAGCGTAGTTGCTATTCAAGTACTTGTAAATATAATCTCAAAAATGAAATTATATGCTCAATATGTCACTAAAAATTCCGCACCAAGAGAAGTATATTTTAATATGCTAAAAAAAGACAACTATAAAAATAACTATATAAACAATCTTTTTAAATCTTCAGGTTCATATACTAAAGCAGAGAAAAATTCATTCGACTGCTTAATAGTAGATGAGGCACACCGTCTGAATGAGAAAACTGGCCTATTTAGTATCGGTGAAAATCAAATAAAAGAAATAATAAATGCATCTAGGGTGAGTATTTTCTTTATTGATGAAGAACAGGTTGTAACTACAAAAGATTTCGGTTCAATTAAAGAAATAAAAAAATGCGCTGAATTTTATGGAAGCAAAATAATTCATAGTAGTGATACCAACCTTACTTCTCAGTTTAGATGTAATGGGAGCGATGGATATGTTGCTTTTATCGATGATTTAATTGGAATAAGAGAAACTGGCAATTATGATGGCTTTGATGGAGATTATGATATTAAAGTTTTTGATGATCCAAATTCAATGAGAGAATCACTTCGAGAAAAAAATAGAATTAACAATAAAGCAAGAATGCTAGCCGGTTACTGTTACAATTGGATTACCAAAAAAACTAGTGACGTAAATATCTTTGATATTGAGTTGAAAAACGGTTTTAGAGCTAAGTGGAACTTTAGTGGAACTAAAACTTGGGCTATAGATGTTGATTCATTCGACCAAGTAGGATGCATACATACTACTCAAGGTTTGGAATTTGATTATGTCGGTGTAATCATTGGAAAAGACTTATTTTTCGATGGCGAAACTGTTCAAACTGACTCGTCAAAAAGAGCTACTACAGATAAATCTTTGATAGGTTTAAAAAGTAAACCTAACCCTGAACTCGCCGAAAGAATAATCAAAAATACTTATAAAGTGTTACTTACAAGAGGTCAAAAGGGATGTTATATATACTGTGAAGATGAAAAACTTGGAAATTATATGAAAGAACGTATGAAAATTCTTAATAATAAAAATTATGAAAATAACATATCAGACAGCAATATAATGGTAGCCGAGAAAGATGATCTGTACCTATAGGTCTAAATAATACTCTAATTTCAGATTTTATTTTTACTATTTAAAACAGTACTCCTGATTTGTTTAATACAATAATCAGGAGTTTTCTTTTAATTATCCATAACTATTTACCTAGAGCAACATTACATGTAGTATTGCACTGGAAATGCAAAGAAATAAAGTAGCTATCGAAATGGCTAATTGAACTTTTTTTCTTGAATATTAATACCTTGTATAAAAATATGTGCACATAAATCCTCAAAATATTGAAACTATAGAAAGGCTACTCTGACCCAAAAAGGCATTAAACCTTAATTTTATCAACTCCATTACCTTAAATTCCAATCGTTTTCTCAATTGCTTTTTGTAATTTATCAGCTAGATTCCGAAAATAATCGAAAAAACAGCAAATCCATAATTTTTTTGTTTTAAGAAAATACTGATATAAATTTTTATTTATTACTATTTTCTAATTCTTATTATGCCCAAATTTAATGTACTCTTATACTTGATATTTAATCTTCTAGATCTTTTGTCAAACTATATATATATATATATATTAATTCTCGCTATCAAACAGAGCTGTTTTGTTGTATTAGATTTAATTTAATGATAAACTATATAGTATAAAGTTTAGATAGGAGTCTTGAAATAGCTCGTGCTAAGGTTTAAGAATCTTTTTTTAAACTAACAGTAACACCCATCATGTCTAGGCTTGCTATCTCTTAATCCTAATTTCAAATTAAAAAATAGCACCTAAACTAATAACAATTTATAACTATAAGATACTCTTAACGACTGTTATTTATACATATGCAAATTTTATTTTAGAAAAGAGGTGGTTGTATTGAACAGCAGCGGCTTATTATTTACTCTAAATCGAGATGGTTCTGCAGTAATTGGATATGAAGATTATGGTGTAGAATCTTTTGGTGGTTCTGACTATGAAGTTATGTACTATTTGGATAAAACTAACTTCGAACTATTGGTTGAATGCTTGTCAGCAACTAGTAGGAGCAATATAAAAGATGACTTAATAACAAAATTTGGTGAAAACTTCAATTCAAATTATTTTGAAACTTTCTGCCAAGATAACAATATCGAATATAAACGAAATATTCATATAGGATAAGTGAAAAAGACCGCAGCATTTAAGCTACGGTCTTTTTTGGCCATTTGGGTTCTTTGTCTTGTTATAATTCACTTTTAATATATTCACAATTAAGCGGTTCTTTACGTGGGTTTTCACTTCAAGAAAATATTCTATTAAAGATGAATTCATAAACAATTGGTTTTAGTCATAAAAGCATTTTTAACAACAAATAAGCGCAGCAGGAATAAAACTGCTACGCTTAACTCTCTCGCTGCTAAAGAGCATTCTTAAGATATTTTTTTTACGACGCTGCCTTTGAGATAGATTGATCCAAATCCATCGACACGTGCTTCGATATCATGACCATTGACTGGTTCATCTATTATTTTTATATTTCGA
>JBDHVM010000224.1:0-3035 GCA_039809725.1 Peptostreptococcus sp. | reverse complement strand
ACTAAGTTTAGGTTAAAGAATAAGTGAGGTGATAGAAATGATTAAAAATAGAAAAGGTTTTACAATTCTAGAAATGAATATAGTTAAAAAATAAAAAAAGCTTATAAGTATCAACTTTTTAGTATGTTAAAGTTTATAAATGATTAAAAATAGCCTTATTTTAGCCTTTTTGCTTGTATTATTCCTCTAAAGAAGATATTAATTCATCTTCTGAATGCTCAAGTAAATGAGTATAGGTTTCTAAAGTCATTCTTACATTTGAATGCCCAAGTCTTTTTGATACACTAACAATATCATTTCTTCTTGAGATTAATAAAGATGCATGAGAATGTCTTAAATCGTGAATACCAATATTATATAACCCATCATTATTAGCACGCTTAGAATACACTGAATGTCTGTATCTGACTGTTTCATAATGATGTGGTTCAATATCTTTTAATATATACCAACTATTATTAAATTCTTTTTTATATTTTTTGTTATAATCTTTTAACGATTTAAGAAGGGTGATCAGAAAACTTGGTATTTTAACTTTTCTAGTTTTTCTAGTTTTAGTAGGACCAATTACAAAATTAGCTGCTCCCTTATTCTTATTAAATGAAACAGATTTGTTAATGACTATTAATTGGTTTGAAAAATCTATGTCTTTCCATGTTAAAGCAAGAATTTCACCAACTCTGGCACCAGTATAAAAAGCGATGTTATAGAAACAATAGTCGATGAATCTATATATATTTTCTTCAAAATAATGAAATTGATTTTCTGAATATACTTTTTTTTCATTTTTTACTGTATGTAGTTTTTCTATTCCATCAAAAGGATCATTATTATACTTATAAATTTTTTTGTTAAAGTTATATATTTGTGACAATAAATTGGTTGCTGTATTTATCATTTTATTTGATTTTCCATTATCGTGAAGTATATTTTGAAAATTAATTATATCAACAAAAGTTAAAGCTCCAATATAAACATTAGCAATATATGGTTTTATATTAGAATTATAATAGCTTGTTTTGCTATTTATTGTTTTTTCATCAAATCTTGACACTTGATAATTAATCATAGTTTTAAATCCATCAGCTACAGTACAATCAAGTTTTTGAGTATCAACATCTTCTTTATTGTTTATAAAGTACACTTCAGCTTCTTTAGCTTCTTTCTTTGTACTATATCCATATTTACGTTTACGTTTTCTTTTTCCATTATTAATGTAGTAAACATCAAACATCCATTTACCATCACTATGTTTTCTTACAGCCATTATGCATTACCTCCATTTAATTTTTGATTAGATGGTTTTTTTGGTTCTTCATAGCCTTTAGGGAATCCAAATATTTCGTTAACAATAATATCTGTATCAATGGCTGTAATATCTTTTCTTATATTCCTTATTAGTTTTTTTAGTGAGTTTGTCATTTGTCTATAATCATCAGTATTCATATACAATTCCATTGAAATGACAATGTCATATATCTTGTAGACATTGCCGGTGCTTTTTATATTATATTTGTTGTATAATTGATTGTGCTTTTTAAAGTTTTCACCTCTATAGAATAAAATATTATTATTATGAGCTAACTTATTTCTTATTTCTTTAAATGAAGTTAAGTGGCTTGAGAATTGCTCTCTTTTTAATTTAAATAATCTATCTTTTGGGATTGCCCAATTAAAATTATATATGTCCATAATTCTTTGACAAACTTCATTTTGTTCATCGATATTCATATGATCATAAAACCATTTTATATTACCAAAATCCATTTCTTTTGCTATTATCCATATTGGTAACTCTTTATGGTTTTTTAGGTAACTTGCTATTGCATTATTGCTAATTTTCTTTTCTAAATTTATAATCTTATTTTTGTTAGTTTCACTTTTAAGTGATTCAAATAAATCGGTAGCTCTCTTAATTTTAAATTCTAACTCTTCTATAAGACCATTAGTACTGTTCTTTCTTGTATTGAAATTATTTGGGTTAAGATATGCATCGAGTTCTTGGTGATTTTCATTAAAGACATATATCACAACTGATTTAATCAAATATTCAATTTTAAGTAATTCCTTCATAATTCTATTCTTAAAAGATACCTCAACCTGATGTAATGTGTATATTTGATTAAAGGTTGTACCAGTCACAAAATTCTCGGTTTTTTTCTTTTTACTCTTTTTTCCATTCAATTTCTCATTTCTCTTTCTATGAGTTTGTACTTTAAAAAGATACCCACAACTATTAATTACATTGTAATACGTACTTTTTAATAATTGATTTTCAATAATTTTAATATCAAAAGATGATATAGAAAGATTCCTACTTTTCAAAATTTCTATTTGCTGTTCTAATGTTGTAAAAGGTTTTTCTTTAGGTTTAACATTAGGATCAAAATTTTTAATATACATAAAAAAACCTCCCGTCATTTCTAACAAGGAGGTTACATGTGTCGTAGAGAACTAGCCATCATATCCAATCAGGCCGACTACAACTAAACTCAATGTTAGTATACACTCTTATAAAATTCTTTTCAATTAAAAACACCACATTTATATAACTTTAACAATATTTAAACATCATCAAATACAACTAAACATACCTTGACGAACTCAAACACATCTTATTATCCCTTACTTTTCTAGAGAGTAGGGGTTTTATTTATGCTAAAAAGAGCCTATGGCTCTGGTTTTAATATTCATCAGGTAATTCAACATATTCAATAGATTCATTAAATATTTCTAAACATTTTTTCTTGTTATACATTTTTTTAAATGTTCTTTTTCCCTTTTTGTTATATTTGCGTATATCATGTTTATATTTTTTACCTGTATAACTATAAAGGTATAATGACATCTTTTTAGTCTTGTTCTTTTTATTATTCCAATAAGTTTTTGTTTGAATATAGAAAAGAGGGTGACTTCTATAATTATCATACATTTTTGTTACTTCTTTAGTTTTTCTACCATTTTTTTTATTTCTATAAGTTTCTATTTTTAAATTAATTTTTTCATTTTAATATGCTTTTAAAATTGTTTTGTAT
>JBDHVM010000223.1:0-3056 GCA_039809725.1 Peptostreptococcus sp. | reverse complement strand
AAATGAGGATGCTCACTCCAGTGCAACAAAAAACGTTAAGGTAAGTGAAGATGGAAGCTACACTTCAAAAAATGAGGTAGCAACGTATATAAAAAAATACAAGAAGCTACCAAAAAACTTTATCACAAAAAATGAGGCAAAACAGCTAGGTTGGATCAGTAGCCAAGGGAATTTGAACAAAGTAGCACCAGGTAAGTCAATAGGTGGAGATAAATTTGGCAACTTTGAAGGTAAACTCCCAAAAAAGAATGGCAGAAAGTACTTTGAATGTGATATTGATTACAAGGGTGGGAAAAGAAATGCCAAGCGTATTATTTTTTCCAATGACGGTATGATATATTATACAAAAGATAACTATAATAATTTTGAAAAGTTAAATGAGGAAAATTAAGAATGAAAAAAATAGTAATTGATTTTAAAAAATATGATTCAATTGATGAGTTTTATGATTTTATAAGAGAAAAATTAGATTTTGGAGATGAATTCGGTAACAATTTAGATGCTCTAAATGATGAGATTGGTTCTTTAAGTGGAGTGGAATTTAAAGTTGAATTTGGAGGAAAAACACCAGTAGAATTTCAAGAAATAGTTGAAGAAATTTTATCTAATTGTAAGTAAAAAGCAAAATTTGAAGCATAAAAAAATAAATTTAAGAATAAAAAAATCTAGGAATTAAAAAATCTAGAATCAATAAAAACACATAAATAGAAGTAACACATAAATAACAACAATTAATTAATAAATAATAAAATTCCCTGAATCTATGTCGCTATAGAAAAATCTATATCGATACGGATGCGGGGAATTTTTATTATTAATGACAGAATTGATCAATTATTATATATGAATTTAGTATTCAATACAATTTAATAGCTTTACAGAAATAGATCTGATTTTTCTTCATGTTTTTCTGCCCAAGTTTCTGCGTAGCTGCAATCTGTATAGGCTTTCCAACCATTTTCTTCAATTATTTTTATTGCTTCTTTCATAAGCTTTCCAGCCACACCTTGACCTCTAAGTGTTTTTGAAACATAGGTGTGATTGATATTTACAGTATTTTCGTCAACCATAGGAAAGTCAATTTCTGCAATCAAATTTCCGTTTTCATCATTTAAATATACTCTGTTTGTTTCGTAAATAAAATTCATAATTTTTCCTCCAATTTTAAAATGATAGAACTATAAAAATAATATCAATAATATGTTTTTTAATAAAAACTAATAATTAAGTTAGAATTATCAATAGTTAATAAAAAAGATTACTAGGGATAACCGAATCCATAATTACATTAGAACATATTTTATGAAGAAATACAACGAAAAATAGTGTATTATTTTGCAGATGATTTTTTTATAGTGCGAACAAGGGTTGAAAAAATTCCCAAGGCTGTTACAATACCAAAAATTGCCTGCATTGTGTTTGCAGGTACTGCTGCCATTGCAGTTTTTATGCCATATAGAAATATTTCTCCAATGAAATATCCACTCACCATTATAACACCAGCTGTAATACTACCCAAAATAGCACCCTTTTTTCCCGAAACTTTTTCGTAAATAAGACCACATATATAACCCTCTAATCCTTTTGTGATGAAGGTAATAGGAGCGTAAACTCCGTATCCAGAAAAAATATCTGCTAAAGCTGCACCAAAAGATCCAACAACTGCGCCATGTCTTCTACCTAAGTATAAAGCAGAAAATAAAATAACCGTTTCGGACATATTCACATAACCGTGAGCACCTATTACAGGTATTTGAATCAACATAGTTAAGACTGTTGTAAGTGCTATTAATATACCACAAAGTACGATATCCTTAGTTGTAAATCTTTTCTTGATAATTGCATTATTATTCATTAGTATCCTCCGAGTGTTTAGCATTAATAATTAATTGTTATGTAAATACTATAATACAAAAATGAAGAATAGGCAATTGTACTACAAATAAAACTTAAGTGTAGCGATACAATGTTGAAGATAATATCTTGTTTAATCAAAACTAAGTATTGTGTTTTAATAATTGTACCAGCTATTTTTTTGAGAGTCTTGACCCAAAATTTGTTCCAATGACACCAACTAGGATCAACAAAGCTCCGATTATATGGTAGAAGTAAAGTTTTTCGCGTAGAAATACAACTCCTGAAAGAATAGTAATAAGAGTACCTAAGTTTCCAAAGACACTCATTTTTGAAGCATCAATTTTTGATAGTACATATGTAGATAAAAGTAAAGTTACAACGGAAGATAATATTCCAAGGTACAGAATTGAAACTATATAGGCTGGGTTTGTAAACGGAAGAAAATAATCACCTAATTTATTATCCGTAAATTTATGTGCTATTGACATCAAATTAAACGCTATAAAGCCTGAAAAAACAAGAGTATAACCAATTGTGATGACGCTGAATTCTTTTGTTTTTTTTCGTGCAATAGCGTTATATAATGCAAAAGAGATAGAAGATACAAGTAGAAAAATAATACCCATACTGCTCTTAGATTCTACTTTTACACCTGAGTTATAAAAAATATAGATCACACCGAAAACAGATACAATAAGACTCAATTTCTGAAATGAGTTTGTTTTTTCTCCCAAAATGAGTCTTGCAAAAATAAGTGTAAAAATTGGTATTGTAGCTTGTAATATACCTGCTGCTGATGAAGTTACATATTGTAGACCAAATAGCTGAAATCCAAAAAAAAGAATAGGATTTAGCAAAGACAGTGGTATAATAGATACAAAATTTTTCATAGAAAAGTTGAGTTTGGATTTTTTGTAAAATAAAACCAAAGTCATTGAAATAAAGGCGATACTAAATCGATGAGCCAAAATATTAATAGGGTCAGTGTATTTAAGAGCAATTTTTAAAAATAAGAAAGACAGCCCTATTATAGAAGAGTATGCAATTGCTGATGAATATATCTTTTTATTTTCTTCCATTTGCCACCTCCATTATTGTATATTCAGTTATATTCGATATTGAACAATGTTATTCCTATTAAAAAAATAAAAAATATATAATTGTTATTATTATAATATTAAAATTCGCAAAAAAGAAAA
>JBDHVM010000222.1:0-3075 GCA_039809725.1 Peptostreptococcus sp. | reverse complement strand
AAGGTTGACAAATATATCACTAAATGCTAATACCAATTACAGGATTTCCTTTTGAAAATAATTTCAGTAGTGTCACAATTGTATCCAAAAAATCAATAGACGGAGATGCTCTTTCGACATCTACATTTAGATTAGGGGTAGAAAATAGAATGAAATTAATTGAAAGTTTAAAAGATGTAGTTGCAATTTTCATTACAAAAGATGATCACGTATACATCACCAATGGTTTAAAAGGTAACTTTGAAATAACAAACTCTCGATACACTTTAAGCAGTAAGTAAAGTTGAAAATAATTGAATAATATAAAAGAGCCAGAACATATGTAAAATACCTGTTCTGACTCTTATATTTTTAATATTTTTTAAGTGTACACTTTTATTCGCTAATTATATTGCCTAATATCCCGTTTATATACTTATATGCGTTATCCTCACAATACTTTTTAGCCAAATTTACAGCTTCATCACAAGCAACTTTATTTGGCACCGTAAACATAAACATTATTTCGGCTATTGCTAACCTCAATATTGCCACATCTACAATCGGAAGTGTTTCTATTGTCCAATTCCTAGCATATTTATTAATATAATTATCTATTTCCGATTTGTTTTTTTCAATAGCATCTGAAATTTCCATCAAATATGCACAATCAAAAACTACATCTCTATACACTTCTAATGTATCAAAGTCTCTTCCGCCATGAAATTTATGAATTTCTATAGAATCTTCTTCCATTTCTTCAATGAAAGACAGTAAATCATCATACAGGGATTCCCAGCTATCATTTAAAACAGCTTTATTGTAAAGAAACTTCATAAAAACTTCTCTAGAGACTTTTCTTTGAATTATAAGATCTTTAGCGTTGGTCATTATCTCTTTTTTCTCTTTCTACCTTCTCTTTTTTTACTTCAATACTATTTACGTGAACATTTACCTGAGACACCTTAAGTCCAGCCATTGTTTCGACTGTGTTTATGATATTTTCTTGTACCTTAGTACAAACTTCTGGTATAATCTCTCCAAATTTTACAGATAAATCAATGTCAATTATTGCAGTATCATCTTCAATTACTACCTTAATCCCATTATTTCTAAATAATTTATCAGTAAATGAATTAGATTTATCAGTTCCTTCTATTTCTAAAGCTGCATATCCTGCAATTGTCTGGATAACATCATTAGATATTTTTACTTGTCCTAAGTTTTCCATTTTACACCTCCAAATAATACTTATGTTACAATAATACCAAAATACAGGCTATAATGCAAATTATTTTTCCTTTATTAACCCACTCCTGTACGCTACCAAAAGTGTGTTTAAATCATTTATCTTCTCCAACAATTGTTTTCCGTCATTTGTGTCTTTTATCATTCTTCTCTTAGATTTATGTTCTACCAGAACTGTTGAAGATATTATATCACTTTCATTTTTTACAGCTTCTTCTTTTGATGTAAATGGTTCGTGCGCAACCAATTGCAATGTCCTTGAATTGTAAATCAAAGTATACCCAGCCATTCCTGTTTTACTCTGATATGCCTTTGAAAATCCACCATCTATTACAAATACTTTACCATTTGCCTTAACTGGACTCTCGCCTTTGTTGTATTTTACAGGTACGTGTCCATTTATTATGTGATCTTCCTCAAAATCCATATTGAATTCGTCAAATATTTTTTTCAAAATTCCCATATCTTCTCTTAAAACAAAATATGGATTCATATTTTCGACATGAGTTTCTTTATCTTCAATAAAGTATCTCTCAAAAGTTGTCATATCATCCTTGCCAAAAAGTGATGAGCATTTACCAGTCCAAAGGTACCAGAATAAATCTAATCCGTATGATCTCTTAATCTCGTCATTTTCATAATAGCCTTCTCTAATAAGTGTCTCCATCTTGTTTAGCAAGGCCCTACCTTTATAGTTTACACCCTTTAGTTTCATCTCCATAAAACTACCATCACTATTTAGAGGTATTCCTCCATGAATCAACAAATTACCATTGTATTTTAGATATATGCTTCCCTTTGAAAATAAGAAATTCATATGTTTTTGAAGCTTGTCACTCATTCTAAAAGATTTAACCAATTTTTCAATTATTTCCTTTTCTTCTTTCGTAAGCTTATAAGGGTCTTTTGGGTCAATTGTCGGAAAATTATTGTCTTTTAATTTATATATTTTCCCATTTAAATTTATCGTACCTTTTTCAAAGTCTATTTTATCTAATAGCAGTCTATGATTCATTTCATATTCTGGTCTTCTATTAATTATTTCACCTTCAATTTTAAACTGTATAATACTGATAGCCTTGTGCATTTTTGCAATCATTGAAATTTCTTTTGTATTATATTCTTCATTATCTGACTTCGGAATAAACTCAGTACAAGGATCATCTATATACAGATTCATCGCAAAAGTGGCTAAAGGAAGTAAATTGATTCCATATACATCCTCGACAATATCTAAGTTTGCATACCTCGATGATATTCTAAGAGCGTTCGCTATACAAGTTTTCTCTCCTGCAGCGGCTCCCATCCATAGAATATCGTGATTTCCCCACTGAATATCGACACAGTGATGTTTAGATAGTCTATCGATTATTACATCGGGTCTTGGCCCTCTATCGTATATATCCCCTACGATGTGTAGTCTATCTACTACCAATCTCTGAATTGAGATCGCCAATGCATAGATAAAGTCCTCTGCTTGACCTAGCTTTATTATTGTCTCTACAAGCGACATATAATATTCTTCCTTATGTTCACTTTTTCTATGTTCATGCAAAAGTTCCTCAATCACATAGCTATAATCTTCAGGCAATAACTTCCTAACCTTTGACCTTGTATATTTACTAGAACAGTATTTGCACAACTCAACAAGTCTATAAATACTTATTCTAAAGAAGTCATCTAAATTTTCATCGCTCAATTTCACCCTTTCGATTTTACTCTCTGGATAATAGACTAAAATTGCAAGAGATTTTTTTTCTGAATCTCTCATTGTATTCGTAAATAGCTCGTCTATTTTTCTTCTTATTACACCTGAACCATTTTTAAGCACGTGAACGAACGGTTCAT
>JBDHVM010000221.1:0-3077 GCA_039809725.1 Peptostreptococcus sp. | reverse complement strand
ACGAGCAAAAAGGTTTTTTAAATGAAATTTCAAAAAGATTGACTGATAAAAATAACTGTATTTTGGTACTTGCCAATGTAAGAGACGATTGTGTGGAGATTCAATTACAGACTTCGAAAGAGCTTAGTGATAGACATAGCTATATACAATTAGGTAAAAGTTTTAAAGAACAAATAGAATTCTTGGAGGCAAAGGGTGGAGGATCATCTTTTTCTGCTAAAGGGATTTGCTCAGATGAAAAAGGTATTGACAATTTTATCGATAGTATTTATGATATTTATATTAAAAAATAAAACTGTATTTTTAGATATATCATTAAAGAAAAAATATCTAAATAAATGATAGATGAAATTTGGGAGGATAATATGGCAATTTCTAGTATGGTCATTCTAATACCACTATCTCTTTTTGCAATATACTGTATGTTAGGTAAAAATGGTAGAGGTGCTAGAAATTATATAATAAGAACTACGATTGGTATTTACGTGCTAGTCCTAGGAACTCTTTCAATACTAAAGTCAAACACTGGTTTACAAGAGGCTATATACTTTGGTGTTGCTGCAGTAGTGTTGTCTATACTCAGCTTGTTCGTTTTTAAAAACGACTATGAAAAGTGTAAAATCATAAATGTTATAGGAGTTATCTTAGGCACTATTGCTACGTTTTTGTCTTATATAACATAAAACAAAAAAATATTTGATCAAAAAAAGAAGCTGTCAATCACAATCGATGATTAACAGCTTTTATTTTTTAATAAGATCAAATCCATTTACAACAAGAGATACGACTCTATTTGATGATAATTTTGCATCAAAATATATTTTATTCGATTCTCCTGGGTATGTGAAATATCCAGAAGCGAATATCACACTAGCATTTTTATGAATTGATGAAGTTACAATCTCTAGGTCACCATCAGATTTTACCAGTTGTTTTATATTTTCGTCTATCAGGCGCTCATACTCAATTGTTGATTCATTTGATACAGAAGTGGACTGAGTAACGAATTTACTTGGCATTTCATTTGAAGTTGAGTTTCCAAAATTGTTTGTAAGCTTGCCTGCCATTAAAACAACAAAAATTGTAACGACAACGCCGTAAAAAAATTTTATCAAGTAACTAGTACCTTGTACTGCAAGCTTCTTTTTGTTTCTTGTCTGTTGGTTAATCTGCTCACGCATTTTATTGATGTCGTATTGTATAACACGGTTATCATTAAAAGGATTCTTTGGAGTGGATTGTTGAGCTTGCTTATTCGTAAGAGCTTTTTTTCTTTCAGCAAAATTAATAGTTTTTGGATTGTTTTTTTTGTTATTACTATCGCTCATTGGTCACACCTCCAATCAAATTTACATAACCTCGTAGATTATAATACAATTATATTAAATTTCAATATATTAGTCAATCTTTATGATATAAAGGATAGAAAGAATTTGAATTTTATGTTAAAATTGTGATAGATGATTTAGTATATATGATTTATTGTATATACGTAAATAAGTACATTCTTAGGGGGAGTTAAAGTGATTTTTATTGGAAATAGATATGAAATAACCGATAGACCGGTATACATTGAGGAGAACAAGCTTTACAACGCATATGACTCCGAAAAAAATGTAAACGTAAAAATAAAAATAATTGAAAATAATCGATACATAAGTGTAGACTTTATCCCTAATTTAATAGATGAAAGCATATTGATCAATGACTTAAAATGTCCGTATATTTTAAATATTATCGATGTCGGAGTACACAGAACTGTTGATAACCTTCTTTACTATATAGTTTATGAAAATTTTGTTGGGGTATCTTTGTCTACGCTTACAAAAGGTTCCTACCTGCATTTAGACGCATTGATAAGAATATCAACACAGATGGTCAAAGCCCTGCAGGCATACAATGGAATAGGTAAAAAACATGGTTCGCTTAAACCTGATGATATAATAGTTGACGACAAATATGGAATAAAAATTGCTGATTTTGGGATTACAGAGGCAAATAGAGGAACAAATATACGTTGTTCTGGAAATTTAAAGTATCTGTCACCATCTCAATTAAGTATTGACTTTACTGATATAAAGACAGATTTATACTGTTTAGGAGTCATATTATATGAGGCTACTTTTAAAAAATTTCCTTTCAATGAAGCTCATACAGAAAAGCAATTGATGAGAGCTATTGATAAGGGCGTTATGTGGGCAAAGGTAAATATGAGCAATCAAAATAGGGAATTTGTTGAAATCATTAAAAAACTTTTGGAACGTAATGACAATTTGTGCTATAAAAATTATAATGAGGTCATACTTAGCTTGAGTAAGTTTATGTATAAGACCTCAAAAATCGATATAAACCAAGAGGATATTAGACCAGAACTAGAGTCAGTTCTTGACAGGACTGGAAGAGTAAATCCAGATGATTTTTATAAAACAAATAAAATATACTTAAAAGATATCAATGAAGCAATAGAGAAAGAAAAAAGGGAAAATCAAACAAAGGTTATACAAAAACGCAAGGTAAAAACCTCAGGAAAGAAGAAATTTAAAAAAGCAATAAAAAAGGTTTTTGTCATAGTATTGGTAACTGCGATAGTAATGACAATGATAGTATCTTTACTAAAGATGCTTAAATTATTTTAAAATAGCGCAATTGTAAGCAATAAAAGGGAATTTTATACCGATTTTATATATAGTTAAAATGTTGAATCATTAAATTGATTTTTCTATTGACACCTAATGTACAAAATGGTAAAATAATAGAGGTGTTTTTAAGAAACATAAAATAAATTAAACACAGCAACGGGATTCTTAAAAGGTGCCTAAATGGTTTTTTAGGAAGTAGAACGTGCTGGAGGTAAAAACCAAGGAGGATTTTAAAATGGCAGTAATTTCAATGAAACAGTTACTTGAAGCTGGTGTACACTTCGGACATCAGACAAGAAGATGGAACCCAAAGATGGCGAAGTATATATTTACAGAAAGAAATGGAATATATATAATCGACCTTCAGAAAACAGTTAAGAAAATAGACGAAGCTTATAAGTTTATGCAAGAAGTTGCAGAAACTGGAAGACCTATTCT
>JBDHVM010000220.1:0-3083 GCA_039809725.1 Peptostreptococcus sp. | reverse complement strand
TCGGTGTAAATGGACAGGAAAGTAGCCCGCAATCCCCAACGATTTCATACCGACATCCGTTACCACACATATTAAAGTTGCAATTATCAGAAAACCAACTATAGGGCACTTCTAATAATTACCACTTTGACAATCAAATAAATAGTTGTATCTTTGTGTGAAATATATAACTATGTCAAAATATAAGTATAAAACAACAGGAAATATAGGTTTGTTTGACCAAGAAGCGATATCAGAGAAACTATCTTCTTTAGGTAATCCATTAGAAAAACTAAATGGTGTTATAGATTTTGAGATGTTCCGTAAAGAATTAGAGGAAAACATGCTTAATACAAATAAGAAAAGTACAGCTGGTTGTAAACCATACGATGTAGTTATGATGTTTAAGATTATTCTACTTAAACGTTTTTACAATTTGAGTGATGAGCAAACAGAATATCAAATAAATGACCGATTAAGTTTCAAAGATTTTTTAGGATTATCAAGTGGAGATAATATTCCTGATGCTCGCAGTATATGGCTTTTTCAAGATAGAATGATTAAGGTAGAGTTAGATGAGAAATTGTTTTTACAATTTAATAGTTATTTAAATGACTTAGGATTATTAGTTAATTCAGGTAAAATAGTAGATGCAAGTTTTGTAGAAGTACCACGTCAGAGAAATAACAGACAAGAGAATGCAAAAATTAAAAATGGAGAAGGAAATGAATTATGGAATGATAAGCCTTATAAGAAGCGACAAAAAGATATTGATGCACGTTGGACAAGAAAAGCAGGAGAAAGACATTATGGATATAAAAACCACATAAAGATAGATTCTGGCAGCAAACTAATAGAAAAATATTTAGTTACGAGTGCAGACATTCATGACAGTCAAGTATTAGATGATTTAGCTGATGAAAAAGATAGCAATCAAGAACTCTATGCAGATAGTGCATATATTGGAAAATTATTAGATAAGAAACTAAAGGAGAAAAATATCATACCACAAATAATAGAACGAGCATTTAGAGACAATCCACTAACAAATAAACAAAAAGAAAACAACCGCATTAAATCAAAAACTCGTTGTCGAGTAGAGCATGCATTTGGATTTGTAACAAATAGTATGAATGATTTTAAAATTCGTTCAATAGGATTAAGAAAAGCTAAAGGAATAATCGGATTAGTCAATTTAGTTTATAATATGTGTAGATATGAGCAAATTATAAGATTAAATCTATTATCAATTAAAAATTAATTATTGTTGTATATTACAGACAAACAAGTAAAGATATAAAGCAGTAAATATTTAATAAAAAATAATTCCCAAATCATCACTTTAGAATAAAAAAAGATTGTATATTTGTCGCATATTTCTTAAGGGACTTAAAAAGGGAACTTCTGTCCTTTAAAAAATAAATAATATATATTATTAGAAGTTCCCTATACAGATTTTTAACTAAATTACAATACATGAAAAATCTCTTAATTCTTTCATTACTTTCTATTTTCACTTTTGTAAATTGCAATAAATCAGATATTGACGAAACAAATAGTGACTCTTTAGGCTACTATAAAGGAATGTCCCGTAGTGAATATGAGTATGTAACAGGTCAATATTTAGAGAGCGGCTTTTTTAGGTCGCATTGGAGTGGTTTAAATGATAAATACAGCCTAAAGGGTTACTCATACGGAGAGAAAACATACGACGAAAACATGACTTATGTCCATGAAAAAGATAGATATCGCCAGAAATGGTTTTATCCATCATTCACATTCAAACTTTATGGTGACAAATTAGTTAGCATAAACATTGAATTTAATCATGAAAATACAATCTGGTCTAATGAATCACCAGGTTTACAGAAAACCGAAATTGATGCAGTTATGTCTGGTATTAAAGAGTATTTTAAACTTTATAAAATAAATGCAAACTTCGACGTTATACCTTATGAAAATTCGTATGATGAAAATGATTACTTCGAAATAATTGGAACTGTGGTTTTAAAGTAAAGACATTCAAAATGGGAAAAAGCAACAATCAGACAAAAGAACTATTTCGGATTATTGATGAAAAGTTTCCATTCATGGGATATCGTAAAGAACATGGCTACCTAAAACTTAGTGAAAAGCAGGTAATTCTATTGAATGAAATGAAATTTGAACCTTACAAGCATATGTTTGCTGCTGTAACTGAAACTGGCAGTGGAATAAAATTTTATACCTTAAACTCAGACAGTGATGTTGCTTTAAGTAAATATATTGAAAAATGCGAGGAGAATCCAGAACATCTTCCATATTTATATCTTGGTAAAACTGACGAAATAGGTAGAATTAATTACATTTCATAAATTCAATGACTTGCGAAAAAATTCTATTACAAGCGTTAATAAATCATTGATTCATTATTTTAATAATTAGTTAGTTGCATATTTCTGCAAGCTATCAAATTAAAAAAATACGTGTGGTAACATCATGTATAAAACATTGGGGTTTAAGTGGTTGCATGAATGTTTCTGCCCCGCATCAGCTTTTGTGTCGGCAGACAGGAACGAAGCCCGCAATCCCCAACGTTTCATACATGTAACCGTTAGCAAATATTAAAATAGGAAACCTGAGGCCTAAGTAGGGAAAATAAAAACTTAAATCATTATGAGAAAATTTTTTTTAACACTGACAATTGCATTAGTATGTGCTTTTGCATATTCCCAAGACAAAATTTTCACCCATAAAGGTGACGCAATTGTTTGTAAAGTCACAGAAATGGGAGAAAAGTCAATAAAGTATAAGTATGAAGGAGAAGAACTGACTAACTCAATCACAAGGAATCTTGTTTCACAAGTAAAATTTGCAAATGGTAGAACCCAAAAAGTAACTGATAAAATTATTGTTACAAGTGAGTTAGACTGGGAGAAAGTTGTTATTACGAATATTGAGACAGATGTTGAAGGACTAACACGTGTTGGCGAAATGATGGCAAAGGCTAGCAGTGGATGGAGTACGACTAATCAGGGGAAAATGGAGAAGAAAGCGATGGATAAACTAAAAAAAGAAGCAGCAGCGCAAGGATGTCATATAGTTTTACTATTGACTACAACAGG
>JBDHVM010000219.1:0-3093 GCA_039809725.1 Peptostreptococcus sp. | reverse complement strand
CAATACCACTTTTACTTGCAAGAAATTTCACAGAATCTATAAAGTCAAGATTTTCTATTTTCATTATGAAAGATATGACATCTCCACCTTCCCCACATCCAAAACACTTAAAAATCTGTTTTGATGTATTAACGTGAAAAGACGGTGTCTTCTCACCATGAAAAGGACACAGTCCCTTATAATTTGATCCAGAAGGTTTCAACTGAATGTAATTAGAAATAACATCAGCAATATCATTTCTAACTTTTACTTCTTCTATAACGTCTCTTAAATCATCCATTTGAATCATCCTTTATGAGTTATTGACAAAACCACGATGTTTCACCAAATAGCAATTTTGTCAATACCGATATAATATTAATTTCGACAAATCAAATTAATATCCTTCTATTTTTACAATGAATTTTTATTTAATTTTATTTTCCTATATTTTTTCCTTTATGTCATAAACATATCCCATAATTATTGGTAAAAACCTTTATTATATATAGTAATTTAATTGTCTTAAAAATACTAGGCAAAGATTAACTCTGCCTAGTATTAACTGTTATTTATGTTTTAGAATCATTATTCATTGTTTATTTACTCACTATTTTATAAATAGTTTTTTATATATACAGTAACTATAATATAAGAAAAATATACCCTATTACTCGTTTTCCGTATATCTACATCATATTTGAAAAGATCTCATCAAAAGTTTTATCAAAAATATTTGGTTTGTCATGTTTCCATGTACCGCTGTAAGTAGGTTCTCCATTTAGATAAAATGTACCTACTCCATGTTTTTGCCCCTGTTGGAACTCTCCTTCATACCATTTATCTTTATTCCAAATATATCTTCCTTGTCCGTGAATTTGACCTCTTTTCCACTCTCCATCATATATTAACTCTCCTTTAGAGTTAAAACATGATCCATTCCCATCCATTTTACTATCCTTAAATTCTCCTATATATATTGATCCATCTTCCCAAGTATATATGCCTAGTCCTTCTTTTCTTCCATCGATCCAGTTTCCTAAGTATTCATCTGAATTGTTATATTTCATTCTACCAATTCCATTGCTCTTATTGTTCTGGAAGTTCCCTATGTACTCATTCCCATTTGCAAAAGTAAACGTTCCTTTACCTTCACGGACACCATTTACAAAGTTACCAATGTACTCAGTATTTATTGCCCCTTCACTATCTTCTGAATCTGGTGAAAAAATATATGAACCAATACCAATTACTTTTCCATCTAAAAGTCGACCTATATACATATCTCCATTTGAAAATCTATATATCTGAACCATATCATTTTCCTTTGCTGCATTTAATCTATCATCCTCAGTATCTTCTAAGAAATTTAAAACATCAGCAATATTTTCATTTTTTAATAGTTCCTCTTTCTGAGATTCAATATACGCTTCGTTATCTTTATTATCACCTAAGATTTTCTCTCTCACATTTGACGTTTCACCCATCAACTGAACTTCAAGCTCCTAAACTTCCTTTTCTGAAGCAAATATCCCCTTTTTAAGCGCATTTTTTTTCTTCGCTTTAAAAATTTTTAAGTTCTTCTTTATTTCATCTATTTCGTTAAAATAACTGCTATACAAATCAACATAGTTATCCGATAAATTCAAAATTTTCCCTCCATTCAATTCAACAAGAATTATAGTAATACTATTTTTATCTTAATACACATTTTCTATTGTTAACTTACTTTTTATCTACATCCTGTAATATAAAACGCAAATTCACTAATAACATTATATTATATTTTTGAGGTTTTTTAAATACATATTGACCATAATTATTATAAATCCTTTGACTTAAAACCTCTACCCTTAACCTCATTAACCTCATTTATTGTAATAAAAGCATTAGAATCATGCTTAAACGTAATCTCTTTGATTTTTGGTATCTCGCTTGAAGATGCTATTGTATATACAATTTCCTTTTGTAGACCAGTGTATGCTCCTTCAGCGTGAATAAAAGTTACACCTCTTACTAATTCTTTCATAATATCATCTGCTATCTCTTTAGGCTTGTCTGATATAATGATTAGGGATTTTTGGTAATTCATTGCATCTTTTATGAATCCCAATGCTAAAGAACTGATATAAAAACCAATCAAGGTATATAAGCCTAATCTTAGACCAAATAAGAAGCTACCCAGTAATACTACTAATACATTAAAACCGAAGCTAGTGTCCTTTATTTCGACATTACTTTTTATCTTCATAATTGCGGCAAGAATATCTGTTCCACCTGTTGATGCTTTGGCTCTAAAAACCATTCCGACCCCTAAACCATTTAAAAAACCACCAAATACCGTTTGAAGAAACATATCATTTATAGGTATTATTGACCCAATATTCTGAGTTACACCCAATATTAAAGAATAAATAATCATATTTACCATACTAATAATGCAAAACTCTTTTTTTAGATATGTAAAACCCAAAATAAAAATTGGTATATTAATTAAAAATGTCATAAGCCCTACATTTATCTGTGTTATATAATTTATTGCAGTTGCGAGCCCTGTAATTCCACCACTGAGCAAATGTGCTTGCCTTAAAAAACCATTTACACCTATTGCTGAAATACACAAACCAGCAATAATAATACTAATTCTTAAAGTAGGATATTCCTGTAATCTATCTTTAACCTGACTCATACGTCCTCCATATAAAAAACTTTTTGCGCTTTCCCATAAATTATATTCTGAAAACACCATACTCTACATTATAACAGACTTTTTGTATTTTTTCTCAAATATAATATAATTATCAATTATATATTTCTTTTTTTATAAAAAATAAGACGCCTTTCTATAATTATAGAAAAACGTCTTAAAAATTCATTATTATTGTTGCAATGGTGCAGGCGCTGGCTTTGGAGCTGGAGCAACAGGCCTTGCTGGTACACTTGGTCTTGTTGGTGTGTTTGGTCTTGCAGGTACACCTGTCGCTGGTGCCGTAGCTTTTGGCTTAGCTGCACCAACCCTTACAATTCCAGTTTGTGACGGATAGCTGCTTACTGCTATTCTCTCAGTTTTTAACACTTTCCCATTTTTGTCTGAATATACTCTATATGTAATAA
>JBDHVM010000218.1:0-3110 GCA_039809725.1 Peptostreptococcus sp. | reverse complement strand
ACGGAAAGTTATTTAGAACGATGAATTCAAGATATGAAGAAGGCAGCGAAATCATCTTGCACACAGGGACTTATAACAATATTTTGAGAAATTTAAACAATGCTGTTGATTTTTTTGATAATAAAGATGCATTTACAATTACAGAAGAAGATATTTTGCAAAATGGTAAGATGTCTGTAATCAATGTAGCGGGTCAAAAGGGGGTTGAGTTTGGCGCAATATTACTTAGACATTTATTGCACCAAATCGTAGAAAAAAAATCAAAGCGAGAAAATGATGTCCCTATTTTGATAATAATTGATGAGGTGCATCAATTTTACAACAATGAAAGTTCAAAAGAAGCTCTTGGAGATATTGACACAATTTGTCGAACAGGACGTAGTCAGGAAATTGGAGTTATTTTCTCATCACAGAATCCGTCAGATATTCCAAAAGGCCTATCAAGTGTAATTAATACAAAAATATTATTCAAATCAGATTCAAATACTGTAAAATCTCAAGGTATTAATTTTAGTAATGAGGAATTAGAGAATCTTAGAACAGGTTATGCCGCAGTTTCAATTCATAATCTGTCACAAGTTAAGTCAGTTAAATTTCCAATGGCAACATCTGGTGTTTTCGAAAAGGAGAAGTAAATGGATAAGTTATTGAAAGATTTTTTCTCAGAGGTTTTAGCAGATGATTTAATATTAAGAATTATTGAAATGAGAGAAAATGGTCTTAGTGATTTAGATATACTATCTAATTTAATCTTGGAATACGAGGTGAATGAGGATGATTAAGTATGATTATATGATTGAAAGAAATGAAGGAAATGAGTTTACGACCTTTACTCCTAATTTAATACCAAAAGAGCTACCACCATTAGTATATATTGAAGGACCAAACTCATCGGGGAAAAGCACACTTCTAAATTTGATTGCTTTGGCTTTTGATGGCAATAACAGAATGGATATAAATGAGAATCTCAGAAACAAAATTAATGCATTAATTGATCACAGTTATCAGAATATTTCCTTTGATCTCAAAATTAATGTTCATGAAGAGGAACTAGTATTTAATAAAAATTCAGGAAAAACGAATATCTTAAGGTCAATTATCAAGGCTAACAGAGAGTTATTGTTAAGTACAGATCAGATTTCTGAAAAATACAATCTAATTTATGATATTCCTGAAAATCCAATTACTAGATTGAGCGAGATGAACAATATCCTTAAACTTGAGCATAAGAAGTTAGAGAATTCGGCTCAAGAAGTATTAAACATCTTTAGGCAAATTCAAACTGAAGTGAAAAATTCCCAAGATCCCGAAAGAATAATGTGTCTGGAAAAAGAACATAATGAGCAAATATTACAATATCAAAAAAATAAAAGAGAAGTAGAAAAAGAATCCGAAAATATAAATAGGACGGCTCAATTCATATATACCAGAGCACACAGAAAGAGTTCTTATGAATTATCTCAGATAGATTTAAAAATAGTAAAACTATCAAAATCTATTAAGACAGTTCAAAAAAAGAAAAACAGGTCGAATGAACTACTTGAGAATGAAATGTTTGATGTGAAAAAAAGGCTAAACAGAGACGTTGGAAATGTAGTTAGATTGTTAAAAATGATAAAGTATTCCTCTTCTAGAATTCTTGAGTTTGAAAATATTTCATTTAGTCCAATTAAGGAAACGGCAATTATTCCTCAAAAGTATTTTTCTTTAATCAATGACACTTTAAGTTCATTAAACAAAGTCGATAGATCTGAGTCAAAGAAGATTCAAGCGAAAATCTCTGCATTTTCTGAACTTTCAGCGGTATTAGAAAAATACCAATTCGATGATATAGAGTTACCGGGTGAAAAAACGAGTATAAAGCAATTACTGCTAAATTTAAGAAGAGAAATTGATAAGGAAAATCTTGAGAATGAAAGTTTGCTGGCAATTGATGATGCTGTCGATTATTTAAACGACCTATTAAAAACCTTAGATTATATTAATGATTTTATAATTCCTAGATATTCAAAAATTTTGCATTCAAAAGACGACGATGAAGCATTTGATAATTCTGATGAACAGGATTTAGAAAAACTTTATGATAAGCAAAAGAAATTAAAAAAGAAAGTGAATGATCTTTCAGAAAAATGCATTTCTTATAATGTCAATCTGACTGACGATGAATCGATTCGATCAGCATTATATGGTATTTCTATGATTAAAGACGGGGAACTGATAAGAAAAAATTCAGACGATGAAAATATTAAATACTTACAAAATCTAAACCAGAGCTTAGAACAGAGAATAGGTAAGTTGAAAACTCAAGAACAAGTGATTAATCGAGATAAACTAGAGCTTGATCATCTTAGGCAAATGGAGAGACATCCTCTACATGGAAAGTCGGAAGTAATTGATGTGATAATTGGTAAACTAATAAATACCAAGACGCAGTTAGTGACATTTAATGAATATTTAGAAAGAATGAAATGTACTAATGATCCTTCAAAAAAAAGCGAATTCGATCAATATTTCGAAAGTGTAGCTAATCATTTGGGAAAACAGATCGGAGCAATCAGACATATTGAAAAATCGCATGATATTAAGAAAATCGATTTGATTAATAAACAAATTGTTACAAAAGAAAATAAGGTTATACGATTTAACGATATGGGAACTGGTCAGAGTCAAGCTGCTTATTTACTTAGCAAACTTTCAACGCTCGATCATCGAAAAGTTGTTGTACTTTTCGATGAAATTGCAATGATGGATAAAAGCTCATTATTGCCAGTATTCAAAAGGATTATTGATCTGTATAATGAAGAAAAATTGATCTGTGCAATTGTAGTTCAAAAGGCAGAAGTAATAAGGGTTGTACCTTTATCGGAGGCGTTATGACAAACTATGCTTTGTTAAATATTTTATATGAGAATTTGAAATCATCCTTAACACTTGATAATAAGCTTGTCAGTGGTTCTGTCTTGCTTACTTTTTTGAACTTAAAATCGAACGTTCGGTACAACTATCTGTTAGAATCAGCTCAAGAAATCAAAGACATTAAGAGCCCTATGCTCACGAAAATGTTAGAAACTCAATTAATAAGGCAAATGGGGGATGACGATTATTTCGCC
>JBDHVM010000217.1:0-3118 GCA_039809725.1 Peptostreptococcus sp. | reverse complement strand
GAGTGAAGTTTTTTTTAGTAATAGTATAGAAGAGGACTTATCTAGAAGAGACTTTACTATAAACGCAATGGCATACAACACGAAAAGTGGTTTGGTGGATTTTTTTGAGGGATCATCAGATATTAAAAAAAAAATAATTCGATGTGTTGGCAATCCTGATAAAAGATTTAATGAAGATGCATTGAGGATAATAAGGGCAATAAGATTTTCCGCAAAGCTAGATTTTGATATTGAGAAAAAAACTATGGATTCAATGTTTATCAATTCACAGAATCTTCGTCATGTCTCAGTTGAGAGAATAAATACTGAGTTAGAGAAAATACTCAAATACAACCCTTTAAAAATTAAGTTGCTTAGTGATATGGGAGTGCTAGAATGGCTGTTTTTTGGATATTTGCCAAGTGATGAGTTGTTGGAAATAGCAGGTGAGGTCGACTTTGATGACGTTTCAAGAGAATATTTTGATGAAAAAAATGAAAGTATAGTTGAAAATATTATATTGGACTTAAAAAGAGCATTAATATTTAAGGATCTTTGCAGTGAAAAGCTCACTATACTATTGAAGAAAATGAGATACTCAAATAAAAAGATTGCAAATACAGTTTTTATCCATTCAGTTGTAAATGATGATAGATATGATATATTATTGGACAAAGATGAGTGTATTAATAGAAAAAAAGTTCTTATTAAGGGGATATTAAGGGAAGCAAACGATATTTTGTTGGCAAAATGTGCAATTTATTCGAAATTTATCGAAAAATATGCAAATCCAAGATACTGTTTTGTTCTATTTAATGATATAATAGATTCAGGAGAATGTTTTTCTATTTCTCGGTTGAAAATAAGTGGCAAGGATATTGTTGACAGTAAAATTGCTGAGGGTGCTCATGTGGGAAAAATTCTAAATGAGTTGCTTGATTATGTTATACATAATCCGTTGGAGAACGAGAAAGAGATTCTATTGAATCTTTCAAGAAAAATAAAAAATATTTAATCAATTTTTGGAGGTAGATTTTATGGACTTTAAGTCGTTGATTGTGAAAGGCCGTTCAGTAAGAGATTTTAAAGAAACACCAGTAGATGCAAAAATACTTACAGAGCTTGAAAAATATGTGGAAGACTGTAAGAAACTTGTGCCGTCAATTGATATTGAGGCGAAATTCTATGCTGGAGATGACACTTATAAGAGGTTATACGGAATTGCTGGTTATCAAGGAGTTATGATTCAAGCGCCAAACTACTTGGTAATAATTTCTGAGGATAAGCCACAACACTTGGAAAATGCTGGATATGTTGGAGAAAGAACAATATTAAAAGCTAGAGATCTTGGTGTTGATAGCTGTTGGGTTTCTTACTCAGACAGAGATATGGTTAAGAAGACACTTGGACTTGAAACTGATAAAGAAGTTGTTGCATTGATAGCTTTGGGTTATGGTGCAAATCATGGACAGGTAGAATATGCAGGAAAGACAGGAGATAACTACTCTAAGGCAAAGATAACTGAAAGTTCAAAAGGCTCAAATAGAATATCTATAGAAGAAATGGTTTTTATAGATAAGTGGGGAAATTCAGCTAACTCTGAGCTGTTAGAAGAAAGAGCACTATTAGATGCATTTTCATATGCTAGAATGGCTCCGTCTGCACTTAACAAGCAACCATGGAGATTTATAGTTGACGGTGGTAGGGTTATATTAGCCATCGATAGTGAAAATTATGAAGGAAGTTATATAAACAAGATAGATGCGGGAATAATGATGCTTTATTTTGGAGTAATACTTGATGTTACAATGTTTGATTCTAAATGGGGATTTGATAAGCTTGAAAAAGATTATTCAATACCTTCAAACTATAAGGTAGTAGGATATTGCAATATATAAAAAAAATGATGAAAGACTAAAAAGCTATTGATTATTCGATAGCTTTTTTTAGAAGGTAGAAAAATGTCGGGAAAAGGAATGTACATTCATATTCCATTTTGTAAAAGCAAGTGTAAGTATTGTGATTTTACATCATTTATTTCAAAATTTGATGAAAGAAAAAAATATATCGAAGCACTGGAAAAGGAAATGGATAGTTATAATATTTCGGGTGATGAAATAGAAACTATTTTTATTGGGGGTGGAACTCCATCCGTACTAGAATATGAATTACTTGAAAGTATTTTTAAGCATATAAAAGAAAAGATCAATTTAGATAGCATTTCTGAATATACTGTTGAATGTAATCCAGGCACGCTTTCTTATGAAAAACTTAAATTAATGAAAGAAAATGGTGTCAATAGGCTGAGTATAGGATTACAGGCGATACAAGAGACGCATTTGGAGTTTATGGGAAGAACACATACACTAGATGAATTTATTGAAAGTTTTAACTTAGCAAGGAGAGTTGGGTTTAAAAATATAAATATTGATTTAATATTTGCTTTTTATGGACAGACCCTTACTGACTGGGAAAAAACACTAGACTATATCATAAATTTGGAACCTGAGCATATTTCGGCATATTCTCTAATTATAGAAGAAGGTACTGTTTTTTGGGAAAAGTTCATAAATGAAGAAATAAAAGAAATTGATGAGGACAAATATATAGAAATGTATCGAACTACGGTATCAAAATTAAAAGATTCAGGATATTCACAATATGAAATTTCAAACTACTCAAAAAAAGGTAAACAGTGCTTGCATAATTTATGTTATTGGGATGGCAGAGAATACTATGGTTTTGGATTGGGTGCATCAGGGTATATAAGTAACATTAGATACACTAATACCACTTCTATGGCAGAATATATTAAAAAAATAGACGGTGGAAAGAAGCCAGTTGAATTTTATGAGAGATTAAAATTTTTAGATGTATACAATGAAAAAATTATGCTTGGTCTTAGAAAAAATTCTGGCATAAAATATTCTGATCTTACATTAGGCTTAGATATAACTTCAGAAAAAAAATTAAAGAGATTAATATCTGAGTATGTGAAAAAGGAATATATAATTGTTGAAAATGACAATATAGCTTTAACACAAAAGGGGCGAGAAGTATCCAATTCGATAATAGTAGACTTTATGTTATAGATTTTGTTATTAGATTTTAAAAATAGTATTGATTTTTTATATAGAAG
>JBDHVM010000216.1:0-3122 GCA_039809725.1 Peptostreptococcus sp. | reverse complement strand
AAAAATGGAAAAGTAAAAATTCACAATTTCCAATAAAATATAAAATATAAATAAAAAGGAAAAATAAATAAAAAAAATGGTTAAGTTTGGAAAAAAATTTAATATTCCAGAAGTCGAAATGATCAAGTAGCTCTAGATGTTAGAATGTTCTCAAGAGATTATGTGATACTTCTTAAAGACCTACTGATTGAATGGATAGAGGTACTGTTAAAATTGTCTAAAGCAAATATTTCGGTAATAATGCCAGGCTATACACATCTTCAGAGAGCACAACCCATACTTTTTTCACATTTATTGATGGCACATGCTGAAATGGCAAAAAGGTATTACCAAAGATTAGAAAATTGGATAGCAATACATAATATAATGCCACTTGGAAGTGGAGCCTTGGCAGGTACTACTTTTCCGATAGATAGAAAATTTACTTCGGATGAGCTAGGTTTCGATGCACCTTGCCAAAATTCTTTAGACGGGGTGAGTGATAGAGATTATATAATAGATTTGTTAAGTGCTTGTAGCGTTGGAATGATGCATTTGAGTAGACTTTGCGAGGAAGTAATAATATGGTCTTCTCAAGAGTTTGCATTTGTTGAACCAGATGATGCGTATAGCACTGGAAGCTCAATGATGCCACAAAAAAAGAATCCAGATGCAGCAGAGCTTATTAGGGGGAAAACAGGTAGAGTTTATGGAGACTTGATGAGTATTCTAACAACTATGAAAGGATTGCCATTAGCTTATAATAAGGATATGCAAGAGGATAAGGAATGTTTATTTGATGGAGTAGAAACATGGGAAAAATGTTTGATGATTATGATACCAATGATGAAAACTATGAAGATAAATAAACAAAAAATGCTTGACGCAAGTAAGGGCGGATTTACTAATGCAACAGATCTTGCGGATTATCTAGCAAAAAAAGGTGTTGCTTTTAGAGATGCGCACAATATTACTGGAAAAATTGTATTCGATTGTATTGAAAAAGATAAGACTTTGGAAGAGGTCACTATAGAAGAATACAAGGGATTTTGCAAACAAATTGAAATGGATATTTATGATGCAATTTCGATTGAAAATTGTGTAGAATGTAGAAATTCCGTAGGTGCTACATCTAGCAAACAGGTTCTTACACATATAAAAAATATGGAAAGAGAATTAAAAATAAAAATTAAATAAAAAAAGTTCTCAATTATATTGACAGACATCTTTTTGATTGTTATAATGAAAACAGTTATTGAATGATATTTATATTCATATAACGATAAATAAGAAAGGGTTGATATATTGATGACAGATTCAAAGTTCGAGAAAACACTTGCATATTTTTGTTCTCCTGTGTTGCTAAATAGGAAAGTTTCAAATTTAGTTTCAGTATCAAAGAACGAGATAACAAATATAGACTTGATAATCAGACACTATAATAAGATATTTAAGGAATACGATTTAAAAATGGAATCAATTTGTGAGTGTGGTGGTAGAATTTTGGTATTTGTATATAAACGTTCACAACTGTTAAGCTACTTAAAAAGCAAAGGTGTAAATGAGAAACTAAATGAAATGGGATATCTTCATCTTGAGACATTGGATGAATATATTGAAATGTTGAGGGAAAAAATAAAAAATGATGGATTTCCTCACGAAATTGGATTTTTCTTAGGTTACCCAATAAAAGACGTTATAGGATTTATAGAGAATAATGGTCGTGACTACAAATATTGTGGATATTGGAAAGTATATAGCGATTTAAAGAGAGCAAAAGCAATGTTCACATTATATGATAGTCTTAGAGAATTTATCATGAAAAAAATAAATCTTGGTGATAGTTTAGAAAATATATTGATCACTTTTCAAAAAGAAGCATCAAATATAGCATAAGGGGGACTTGAGTAATGAAGAAAGTTGGAGTTTTTTATTGGAGTGGAACTGGAAATACTGAAAAGATGGCAGAAGCTATCGGAGAAGGTCTAAAAAAGGCAGAAGTAGATTTTGATTTAGTAAATGTTTCCAATGATACTAAAGAGATTAGTGACTATGAAAAGTTGATGTTCGGTTGCCCATCAATGGGAATGGAAGTATTAGAAGAGGCAGAATTTGAACCGTTCTTTGAAGAAGTTGAAAAGAAAATATCAGGAAAAAAAGTTGCACTATTTGGATCTTACGGTTGGGGAGATGGTGAATGGATGAGAGAATGGCAATCAAGAGTTTCCGATAAGGGAGCAGACCTTTTCAATGATGAAGGGCTAATCGTGAATGAAACTCCTGACGATGCAGGTGTTGAACAGTGTGTTGAATTTGGAGAATCATTTGGGAAGTATTAATAAAGTTTAAAAATAAATAAGAATTGTTAAATAAATATATAAAAAATAAAAAAATACATATTAGTTAACGAAAAAGCAGCAACAATAGTCTAAGTTTTAAGATAAAAATTTAGACGTAGGTTGCTGCTTTTTTTGTCTAGATTAAGCAAATTATATTGACTTTGTAAATAGAATTAAGTATACTATAGGTAGACGAGCTATATAATGTTCGTGTTTAAACGAACAATTAATAAAAAAAACAAAGGAACATATTTATTCGGAGGTAGGTTATGACATTTAAATCTGACATTGAAATTGCACAAGAAGCAACACCACAGGATATTAGAGAGATAGCAAAAAAAATAAATCTTTCTGATGAAAATATTGAACTATATGGTAAGTATAAAGCAAAAATTGACTACAATATTTTGAACAACACTAAAAGTAGAAATGGAAAACTTATACTTACAACTGCTATAAATCCAACTCCAGCAGGAGAGGGAAAAACAACTACATCTATAGGTGTAGCAGATGCTCTAAATAAACTGGGTAAAAACGTAATAACAGCTCTTAGAGAGCCTTCAATGGGTCCTGTATTTGGAATAAAAGGTGGTGCAGCTGGTGGAGGATATGCACAGGTAATACCTATGGAAGATATAAATCTTCATTTTACTGGGGATATGCACGCAATAGGTGCTGCAAATAACTTATTAGCGGCAATGTTGGACAATCATATATATCAAGGAAATGAACTTAAAATAAATCCAAAGAGAGTTGCATGGAGAAGGTGCGTAGATATGAACGATAGGCAACTAAGAAATGTAA
>JBDHVM010000215.1:0-3124 GCA_039809725.1 Peptostreptococcus sp. | reverse complement strand
CAGTCCTTCAAACCCTACCTCAACCATATTTTCTATAAAGTCACTTCCTTCTTCGTCATATGTCGCTAAAAATAGTTTATTTTTATTAATAAATATCAAGAAAATAATATCATTGTTTATAATATATACGTCGCTCTCAAGATGTGTATTATCTAAATAAAAATGTGTATATAATATGCCTGTTTCAAATTTCGCTTCTTGTATCATAGGGTATAAATTGAATACTCTATATTCCAAAGCAGAACTATCTACATCCTCATTAATGCTATATACTGTCACGCTTTCTTCTTTTGATATTAAATTGAAAACCATATAATCAGAAATTTCTTTTTTCTCAAGAACTAAAAAAGATCTAAGGGCAAAGTTTTCAATTGTTTCATCATACGCAAGACCATCATCTTCTTCAATTTTTCTATCAATATTTACCGCTATTGTAGCTTCATAGTATCCGTCTATATCTTCAAAAATACAACTACATACAAATCTATCTTCGCTTTTTTTCTTTATTTCATTGTATAGGAGTGTTCCGTTTATTTTTGTAATATGCTCTTTAGACACATTTTCATCTCCTGAATAGTAAAAAAGTGCCTCTGTATCCCTTGATACCAACCGCATCATCATATAGTTTATAAACTCATTTTCAGTCTCAATTTTTTTACAAATCATATCCATAATATCACTCATCTGAATGTTATTAGGCTTTTTTGCTAAATAAAATTCTAGCAGTTCTTCTGAAAACTCTTCTGGAAAATCTTTGTTATAGCTCTTGGTTTTTTCAATATAACTCGCTGCCAAAAAAACGGCTTCCTCTTCTGTCATTTCAACCAGAACACCTCCGAGCCCTCCACTTCTTTGCATATACAGTGAATCCATTTCTTTTCTACTCAACTCATTTATGTATGCAAAGTCAGCGACTCCCAAACCTTCTGAATCCAACATGAATAAGTGAGAAATAATCTTATCATTATCATTCTTCCATTCTATATAAAGCATCATTACGCCCATCAATCTTGTGTTAGAACAAAAAGACTCTAAAAATCTCATTTTAATTTTCCTCCTCCATCTTTAATATATAGACCTTTTTTTATTTTTTTGTACATATTTTCTATTATTTATTTACTTTATATTACACATTTAACAAATTAATGTAAAGCATTGATTATATTTTTCTCTTATTCTACTATTTATACAATTTTTTAACATTGATATTTTTCTTTAAATATTTATATTACCCTTTAAACATTTATACTATTCGTTAAGCATTTAATAAAAAAACATAGTTTATTTTTAACTTCTTTGCTATAATTGTGTTATGGATAGGCTAAAACACTATCATATATTTATTATAACAATAAAAAAGTTATTAGGCGGTGAATTATGGAAAATATTGCAGCTTTTTTTGACATTGATGGAACTCTTTACAGAGATTCCCTATTAATAGAACATTTTAAAAAATTAATACAGTATGAATTGATAGGAAAAAGAGAATGGTCTGAACACCTTGAAACTACATATATGAACTGGGAAAAAAGGCAGGGTAACTACGATGATTATCTTTATGAAATATCAGATCAATATGTGGAGGCTATCACTGGCTTAGATAAATCTGATCTTAATTGTGCAAGCGATCAAGTGATTCGACTGAAGGCTGATAGGGTTTACAAATATACTCGTTCTAGAATACACTGGCATCAACAGCAAGGTCATAGAGTTATCTTTATTTCAGGATCTCCTGATTATCTTGTTGAAAGGATGGCAAAAAAATATAAAGTAGATGATTGTATTGGAAGTTCTTATCTTGTTGAAAATGGAAAACTTACTGGAGAGGTAATCCCTATGTGGGACTCTGATAGCAAAAACAAGTCTATTGATTTTTTTGTCGATAAATACAATATAGATATGGAAAAATCATATGCATATGGTGATACACACGGTGATATTACAATGCTAAAGAGAGTTGGAAATCCAATTGCTATAAATCCAACTAGAGAACTTCTTTCGTGTATGAGTAAAGATGAATATCTAACTAAGTACGCAAAAGTAATGGTGGAGAGAAAAGATGTAATCTATCAACTTCTACCTAATGTGCTTCATGTTGAGGATTGTTGCAAATAGAATTAATTCCTCGTACTCGTTATACAAGAAAACTCATTTTTTTAGTTTAAAAAGCAATAGTTTCGTTTTACACTTGAAACTCATTGTTACGTTTTTATCTTTTACTTTGATAGTAACTAGAGGATTTCTTGATATAGTTATACTTAAGTTAAGTTTTTATTTATACAATGTTTTTATATAAATAATAATTGTATTTTACGCTTTATTGTTGAAAAATCAAAGCTGTATATTTAATAAATAAGGAGGATATAATATGTCAAATATAAACGACTATTCGTACGTAAGAAATTTACTAGCACAAGGAGATTTTAGAAGAGGCTATGACACCCTAAATAATTTTTATGACAAAGATGCAGAGTGGTACTATCTAAAGGGCGTTTCTGCAATGAACCTTGGAATGTATGAAGAAGGTGAAGACTGCATAAAAAGAGCAAAGTTTATGGATCCAAATAGCAGGGAATACCAAGATGCGTTTGATAGATATATCAACAATAGATACGACTACGACCAAAGATCTCAATACTACAATAACAGCAGAGGAAATTTAGATAATCCAGGTTGTTGTGGGGGTAACTGCTGTAATACGCTTTGTACACTTTGGTGCTGCGATTCTTGTTGTGAATGCTTTGGTGGTGACCTTTGCACATGCTGCTAATTTTTGAGATGTGTAAAAATGAAAAATAATATCAGCTTGTCAAAGTTTATTTCATATTCAGGTATGATGTTGGCTCTAAACTCTTTATTATTTTTAGGAATAAATTACATAACTACAAATACAATTTCACTTATGGTGTTAGCTTCATTTTTTGTTTCAGTAGTTTTAATAGAGTTCGGGCTAAAAAATGCAATAACATATTCGATCGCTACAATATTTATGTCTTTTCTTATACTTGTAAACAAGATACATTTTTTTGAATTTGCACTTGCATTTGCGCATTATGGAATTGTCAAATCTATTTTAGAAAAAAGTTTTGTCGGCAATTTACAGTATTTTGTAAAATTTATTTAT
>JBDHVM010000214.1:0-3129 GCA_039809725.1 Peptostreptococcus sp. | reverse complement strand
AGACAATTTGTTTTTATGATAGTGTTGTGAATTGTTTTAGTAAAAAAATAAAATCACTGATTAATACGGATAATAAAAGTAAAAAATGCATATTACGTCTGGATATACAAAAAAATATGATATAATGGAAATAACATCAAATGTTTAAGATAGAACAGTGTCGAAAAATAGACATATGTACAAAAAATGAACACAAAGTTAAAATATTAAAAAAAATAAATAAAATATTGTGAAATGGGTATCTATCAGTACTTTAAAAATATTCAAAAAATATAAATTTATAGAACTAATGAGAAAGTGTCGGATATCCGACAAAAAATAAATTTGGATGCATTTCATTAAATATGAAAAAGTTAAATATTATTAATCATATAGTTTTTTCCACCTTATTTTAATCAAGTGAAAATCAAAAATAAAAAAGTTAATTAAGAAAAGGAAAAGTGGCATAGTATTTGCTAATAAAATATATGTGGTATGTTTTGTTTAAAAATTATATAGAAAATATTTTTAGCTTTTCTATTTTCATTTTATATCTTGATTTAGCTAATCAAGAAAATAAGAAAATGGTTAAAATTAAAAAGAAGAAAATTAGAAAATAAGAAATAATAGGTTTTAATAGGCAAGGTATTTAAAATACATAAGTATATATGTAATTTTAGGTGCATTTATTTGTTCAAGAAGTTTTTAGGGATATTTATTTCAAGAACTATTTGGAAAATGTGATTGGGTATTTAAAAATGAATAGTAATATCCACTTACAAATTAAAAGAGTTGATAATATTGATATATTCGATATTACAAAAGCATACATTTCAACATAAAGTAGCAAATGCTTGTGAATTTATGTTGTATGTGTTTGTTATAAATTTATTTAATTATTTTAAAGGAGGTTTTTTTGCTATGTCAATAACTAATGAAACAGCAAAAGCCCATGCTAATGATCCCGCAGTCTGCTGTTGCAGATTTGAAGCAGGAACAGTAGTTGAGGCAGCAAATCTTGAAGATCCAGCAATATTCCCAGATCTAATCGACTCTGGATTGCTAGAAATTCCGGAAAACGCTTTAACAATTGGGCAAGTGTTAGGTGCAACTTTAAAGGAAACTTTAGATGCTCTAACTCCAATGACAACAGATAATACGGTAGGTTACGCTGAGGTGGTTGAAGAAGCCGAAGAAGTAGCAGCTGAAGAAGTTGCTCCAGTGGAAGCAGCTCCAGTAGCAGCACCAGTAGCTGCAGCAGGTGGTGTATTAAAGATCCACATAGGTGAAGGTAAAGATATCAACCTTGAAATACCTATGGGTATCGCAGGTGTTGGTGGCGCAGTAGCAGGTGGTGCAGTAGCTCCAGCGCTAGAAGGTGCTCCAGTAGCTGAAAAAGAAGAAACTAAACTTATCAGAAGTCTTACTAAGAAACATTATAAGATTGATAAAGTTGTTTTCGGTGATAAAACTGAAATCTCAGGAACAACTCTTACAATAAGAAATCCTGAAGAACTTTGCAAGGAAGCAGTTGATACTGAAGAACTTGTATATGACTTAAAACTTGATATTATAACTCCAGATAGATACAATGAGTACTCTGAAGCAGTTCTAGACTTACAGCCAATCGCTACTAAAGAAAGTGGAGATTTAGGTGAAGGTGTAACTAGAGTTATCGACGGTGTTGTAATGGTACTTACTGGTACTGATGCTAACGGCGTTCAGATAGGTGAATTTGGTTCATCTGAAGGTGCAATGGATACAACTATGATGTGGGGTAGACCAGGTGCAGCTGATTATGGAGATATATTCATCAAGGGTGAAGTAACTATCAAAGAAGGAACAAATATGGAAAGACCAGGGCCACTAGCTGCTCATAAGGCATTTGACCATATTACTCAGGAAATAAGAGTTGCTCTTAAGGCTGTTGAAGATGAATCTTTAGTAGTAGATACTGAAGTTGTAGAACAGTTCAGAAGAACAGGTAAGAAGAAAATAGTAATAGTTAAGGAAATAATGGGTCAGGGTGCGATGCATGACAACCTAATATTACCAGTAGAACCAGTTGGTACTCTTGGAGCTAGACCAAACGTTGACTTAGGAAACGTTCCAGTTGTTCTTTCTCCACTTGAAGTATTAGATGGTGGTATCCATGCTCTTACTTGTATAGGACCTGCTTCTAAAGAAATGTCAAGACATTACTGGAGAGAGCCATTGGTTACTCTAGCAATGAATGATGAAGAATTTGACTTAGTAGGAGTAGTATTCGTAGGATCTCCTCAGGCAAATACAGAAAAATTCTATGTATCTAAGAGATTAGGTATGCTAGTTGAATCTATGGAAGTTGACGGAGCAGTAGTTACTACAGAAGGATTCGGAAACAACCATATAGACTTTGCATCACATATCGAACAAATCGGTATGAGAGGAATACCAGTTGTTGGTGTATCTTATTGTGCAGTACAGGGTGCACTTGTTGTAGGTAACGAGTACATGACTCACATGGTAGACAACAATAAGTCTAGACAAGGTATAGAAAATGAAATACTTGAAAATAACTGTTTAGCTCCAGAAGAAGCTTACAGAATAATCTCAATGTTAAAGAATGCTATTGAAGGTGTTGAAGTTAAACCTGCTGAAAGAAAGTGGAATAACAACGTTAAGTTAAACAATATCGACGCAATAGAAAAGACTTTAGGTATTAAGATTCCTCTTGAAGAAAATGAAACTTCACTAAACATGACAAGAAAGAGAAGTCAGTTATACGAAAGAGATGACATTGAAGCTGGAATAATTGAAGATTCATACACTCCAGTAGATGGTGAATAACATACGAATAACATTCGTTGTCGTTGTTCAAAAAAACCTAAGTAAGGAAGGTAAATAGTATGCAAGAAGATTTAAGATATATTTCCTCTGAAAAATACTATGAGGGTGTCATAACTAAAGTAGAAGGTGGCGCCATAACAATTGACCTAAAGGGTAGACTTGGACAATTTAAAATACCAAATAGAATGCTTATTACTGACTATAATCCTCAGGTAGGTCAAGAAGTCGGGTTTATGCTAAGCAACCCAGAGGTATTAAGTCCTACACCAAATGAGGAATATATTAAAAAACTAATAGGTCAGCGTAAAGTTGAAGATGATA
>JBDHVM010000213.1:0-3186 GCA_039809725.1 Peptostreptococcus sp. | reverse complement strand
AAAAAAACTATCTTCTGTTTTAGAGAGTGTAGACAATTTAATTAAACAAAACACTACAAATGTAGGACTAACAATAGCCAAACTTCCTAGTCTAATAAGCGGTGTTGATGCTGTTGTAGACAACGCAAAAGATGTTTCTGATGTCGCAGTCGATGTTGCTTCTGACGTGCTTGCCGTTAAAGAGAAAGTAAAATCAGGAATTAACACATCAGTTCATGTTGCAAATATCATCAAAGATACAATGAAAAAATAAACCTAATAAAAAGATGTCTACTCAAACGGTTTTCTTACACGTTGAGGTAGGCATCTTTTTTTAATATTACGATTATGATTAATTTTTGATGTGTATTACAACTATCTACTTAAATAATTTTTTTTCACACAAGTTTTATAGTTAAATTATGCACCCTTTGCCACTAAAAGAACTAATACTGTAACCAAATTATTAAGCATATGCAATACCACTGTATACGCCATCTTCTTTTGTTTCATAAGGTAAACAGTCGTGATCACTATACTTGGAACTGCATAACTAAAACTTTCAAGTATCCCTGGTATTGAAAGAGTTTTTACGTGAACCAACGAAAATGTAATTATTGAGATAATACTCATAAGCACAATATTATATTTCTTACTGAATTCACCTATTATAACATAACGAAAAACAACTTCTTCAACAAATGGTCCTAAAACTACAATTGTAATAACAGATAATATTCCCGTATTTACAAACTTGCCGATATCACTTTGATTCCCCGTTACTTTAGTAGTTCCAGAAAGTTTTACAACTATAGAAGATAACACTAATATTATTATTACAGCAACAACTGCAATAAGTATGACTTTAAAAGGTTTTTTCTTTATATCACTTAAAGAATCCAATATTTCACCTTTAAATAGAACAAATGCAAGAATTGACATAAATAGGAAAGCAACTACATTTATTGTATTCATCAATCCTGTATTTTTGTCAAGTCCAACCACACCTAAGATTAAAGGAAGAATAAATATTATAAATAGATACACTCCCAAATATTTAATGGATTTTTTCATAAACTCACTCCCTTTTTTCACGATCCCTCGTGCTTTTACTATTATTATACACTATCTTGGTGCTGGATTTAAAAAATTGTTAATTAAATTAATCAATATTTTATTTCATTCTATGTATCCATTACTATATAATACTTTCAAAAAAATAAAGATTTTATTAACAATTTGAATTCTAACCAATTTTATCAATAAGTTTTGTATATAAAATTCTAACTATATCGTATCAACCTATATAGTTACCTAAAATTTAATTAACACTATGAACTGATTTTACACCTTATATTTTAATATAATACCTAATATTATTTAAAATAAAAAAAGACCTAGAATACATATGTACACTAAGTCTTTATATTATTATGCTAATTTTTCTTTTGCAACTTCAACTAACTTTGTAAATCCAGCTGGATCTGCAATAGCCAATTCAGAAAGCATCTTTCTATTTACTTCAATTCCAGCTTTCTTTAAGCCGTTCATGAACTTAGAATAAGACATATCATTCATTCTGCATGCTGCATTTATTCTCTGAATCCATAACTTTCTATATTCTCTCTTCTTTAACTTTCTACCAGTATATGCATTGCTCAATGCCTTCATTACAAACTGGTTTGAAGTCTTAAAAAGCTTGCTTCTTGATCCTTGGTATCCCTTTGCAAGTTTTAATACTTTTTTATGTCTCTTATGGGCATTCATACCCTTCTTTACTCTTGCCATTATAACTTCCTCCTACATTTATTCTTACTTATATGGTAATAACTGAGCTATTCTCTTAGCATCGCCTTCGCTTACTAACGTTGATTTTCTTAAATTCATCTTTGTCTTTGCAGATTTCTTAGTTAGTATATGACTTTTAAAAGCCTTTGCTCTTTTTAGCTTACCGCTTCCTGTTCTTTTTAGTCTCTTTGCTGCACCTCTATGTGTTTTCATCTTTGGCATAACAAAATCCTCCTCTCAATACTTATTATCTATTTCTTTGGATCTATATTTGCAACCATGTTATTTCCCTCAAATTTAGGGGGTTTACTAGGTTCTCCAAACTCATTTACCATCTCGATAAACTTTAACATTACCTCTTTGCCTATATCCTTATGTCCAAGCTCTCTTCCTCTAAATCTCAACTCAACTTTGACTTTGTCTCCCTTTTGAAGAAATTTAATTGCTTGATTCGCTTTTGTCTTAAGATCATTATCACCTATACCTGGTCTTAATCTAATTTCCTTAACATTAACTATCTTTTGTTTCTTCTTTGCTTCTTTCTCTTTCCTAGCCTGCTCATACTTAAATTTTCCATAATCAAGTATTCTACATACAGGTGGATTTGCATTAGGAGATATCATTGCAAGATCTAAATTCTTTGATGACGCCAGTTCAAGGGCGCTCTTTGAAGTCATAATTCCAAGCTGATCTCCACTTTCAGAAACTACTCTGACCTCTTTTGCATCAATTTCTTCATTGATTAATAGTTCTTTACTGATATTGGTACACCTCTACTTTCTTAGTGAAATATAAAATAAAAAAAGACGGATTAAAAATCCGTCATAAGTTCAAAAATAAAACAGCACAATAAGATACTGATTTGACTTATTAACCCTACTAAGCCATGCCGTAAGGTGAGAAACGGATTCTACTTCTTTTATCACTTTCATTATCATACAACACTTTAGTGTCTATGTCAATGTTTTTTAAAAAATATCTATCATTTATTTATTAATTTATTGTATATCTCAAATCCCATTCAAAAAAAGAATTATTTTGATATTATTTCATATCCATCGTCAGTAACTAAAATCTGATGTTCCCATTGTGCAGATAGAGAACCATCTTTTGTGTAAGACGTCCACCCATTTTGTTTGTCCACATATACTTGTGGCTTACCAATATTTATCATTGGCTCGATTGTAAATACCATCCCTGGAACAATTAGCATTCCAGTATCACGTCTCCCAACATGAGATACAAAAGGTTCTTCGTGAAACTCATTACCTATTCCATGACCACCAAACATAGTTACTACTGAGTAACCTTTGCTCTCTGCGTGTTCCTGAATGGCAGCTCCAATATCTCCTATGTGTCCCCATGGTTTCACCTGATCTAATCCAATTTCTAAACATTCTTTTGTAACTTCAACAAGAT
>JBDHVM010000212.1:0-3192 GCA_039809725.1 Peptostreptococcus sp. | reverse complement strand
AATTGTCTACTATTTGTATATTTTTACACAATTTGATATTGTTCCATTTTATAATAGAGAGTGGTTCTTGGTATGTTAAGCATTTTTGCAGCCTTACTTTTGTTTCCTTTAGATATTTCCAAAGCTTCAACAATTTTGTTTTTTTCTAAAATTTCTATAGCCTGATTCAAATCCATTGGGTATACAAAAGAATCTTTAGAATTTTTTACAGTCTTAAGAATATACTCTGGGATATCATCTATTTCAAGAGTTTTTTTCGATGCCAAAACGACCATATTTTCTATTGTATTCTTTAACTCCCTTATATTACCTTTCCATTCATATTTTTCAAGAATTTTAAAGGCATCCTTACTTATTTTTAGAAATGGCTTATTATTCTCTTTGCACTGTTCCTCAAGAAAATGATAAATCAGTATCCCAACGTCCTCACTTCTTTCCCTTAAAGCTGGAAGATTTATCTCAACAACATTCAATCTGTAAAATAAGTCATCTCTAAACTTATTTTCTCTTACCATACTTTTTAAGTCTTTATTTGATGCAGCTATTATTCTAACATTAAGTTTCACTATTTCCTTACCGCCAACTCTCATTAGCTCTTTTTCCTGCAATACTCTCAATAATTTTGCCTGCATATTGTAAGGTAAATCACCAATTTCATCAAGAAAAACCGTACCTCCATTTGCAAGTTCAAATATACCAGCCTTTCCCCCTTTAGTCGCACCTGTAAACGCACCTGGAGCATATCCAAAAAACTCACTTTCAAATAATTCTTGTGGTATTGCGCTGCAGTTTACTGGAATAAAAGTTCCTTCTTTATTGCTATATTTGTGTATCGCCCTTGCAAACACTTCTTTCCCCGTACCACTCTCTCCATTAATCATAATAGAGCTATTCGTCTTTGCAACTTGTTTTGCAATGTTTTTTGCTTTTTCAAGCGGATAACTTTTACCTAAAATCTGATCAAACTCGCTCTTAGAAAGCGATCTAACCTCATTTTCCAAATACTTTATTTTTTCTTGAGTTACCTCTAGTTCTTTTGAAAGTTTGCTCGCATCCGTCACATCTACTTCTGTACATACTACTCCGACAAACTCATCTTTATAATAAACCGGTCTAGCGTGGACTACACCGTACAAATCCTTATCTTCCTCGTGTTTCTTTGTATAGTATACATCACTCATACTCATTTTTGTCCTAAGCACCCTCTCTGATATTGTATCCACCAAAAAGTCACTCATTTTTCTGCCTACCATAATAGATGCAGGTATATTATATCTTTCCACCATAAAGCGATTCCACATTATTACGACTCCATCTTTATCAATTGCACACAAACCTTCATTTATCTCTTGTGTAATATACTTAAGCGTGCTAAGGGACTCTTCAACTCTAGTGTAATTATGTGAAAATAATTCATCATTTCTAACGTAACCTATTATTTTATTTTCAAAATTTATAACCATATATATTGAGGCAATAAATTCAAAATGATTTTCAAATGGATCAAATGAAAAGTTTTTATCGATTACAACAAAATCCTTGTCAATTACCTCTTTTAAGGCGATTTCACTTAAGTTACATCCAAAACGTTCTACTGCCTCATTCACTTTTTCTAAATTTATATATCCCGAGATAACCTTTTTTTCCTTATCAAGCGTAATAATAAAACTGCTTTCGGCTTCTGAACTTTTATACACATCTTCTAATAACAAATCATCATTGACGACTACGTAATCCGTCTTTATCAATTCGTCATAGGAATTTTTATTTGGAACCTTAAACATAAAACCACCTCCATTTTGTCCCCAAAAATTTCTTCAATAATCTAACTATTGAATTAGAAAAAAACTCTCTTTCATATGATTATATCATATTCTTAGTTTTTAATAAATAATACCTATCTTCTTGAAAAAAATCCCCTTTATTTTTCTTTCTTCATAAAAATCGATACTCTAAAAAAAAGATAATAAAATAACTTTCAATATATACTATTTTATTTTTTCAATTATATGCTATAATACGGATATAGGCAAACATTTCCTATTGTTTTTTTGCCTGCATTTTTTTAATATTACTATATAATTCTGTATAAACAAAACTACTACAAAACCTTATAACACTACATACTACTTATTTATTTTAAGGGGGCAGAATTATGTCAAACATGATCCATTTGTTATTAAAACAGAATATTGGTGCAAAAAATACTCCAGTTGTAAAAGTTGGAGATGAAGTAAAAAGAGGACAATTAGTTGCTGATTACGAAGGTCTAGGAGCATTTTTACATGCAAGTGTAGACGGTAAAATCGTTGAAATAAACGATGATGCTATTGTAATAGAAGCTAATGAAGTTCAGGGAGAGGACTACATTAAAATTGAAAAGGGAGCAACTATTGCTGAAACAGTTAAAAACGCTGGTATAGTTGGTCTTGGTGGAGCTGGTTTCCCTACTCACGTAAAGTTAGGAACAGATCTTGGCGGAACTGGTTATGTACTATGTAATGCTGCTGAATGTGAGCCTATTCTTTCTCATAATATGGAACAACTTTTGGAAGAACCTGAGAAACTACTAAGAGGTATGAAACTATGTATGGAAGCATGTAATGCTGCTCATGGTGTATTTGCTCTTAAAGAAGTACATGAAAAAGAAATAATAGCACTTAACAAAATCATAGATGATGAAAGAATAACTGTAAAGGCAATGCCTGAACTTTACCCAATGGGAGAAGAAAGAGCTGTAATCAGAGAATGTCTTGGAATCGTTTTAGAAACTGACAAGCTACCTTCTGCTGCAAACGCAGTTGTTGTAAACTCTGAAACTATGTGTGCAATCGCAGATGCTGTTGATGATTTAAAGCCACTAATCGAAAAAAGACTTACTGTTGCAGGTTACTTAAACACTGCTAATTCTCTAGAAGTATATAAAAATGTTCCAATCGGAACAAGAGTTGGCGATCTTATCGATAGAGCCAGCGGACTATTCAAATATGACGAATTTGGCGAAATAATACTTGGTGGACCTTTCACTGGAAAAAGTACTACTGTTGATTCTTATATTACTAAGACTACAGGTGGAATACTTGTAACAAAGCCATATCCAAAAGATACTAGAAAAATGGGTCTTCTTGTATGTGCATGTGGTGCTAATGAAGATAGACTTAGAGAAATTGCTGGATACATGGGTGCTGAAGT
>JBDHVM010000211.1:0-3203 GCA_039809725.1 Peptostreptococcus sp. | reverse complement strand
AGTTTTTGATGAAACTGATTATAATGATGATGAGCACATAGAAGTTGCGAATAATAAGGTCGCTGAAAACAGTGATACTCATACAGATGTGAAAGAGTCTCATGAAACATCGCAAGGTAGATTTTTTGAAGAGTTAGAAGCTCTTAAGGCAATGAAAGGTGGTACAAAAGTTACTACTAATAATGTTGACAGCAAAATCGATGATACAAAGGTAGACTTGAGCTCTCTAGGAATAAAAAATAAGTATGATGAGTTTAGAAGTAGAGATAGCGACAATATACAGATTGATAAAAATAGGGAAAATAAAGACTCTGATAGTCATAGTAAGTCAATTGAACAGGTGAGTAGCTTTGAAGAGAAGCCTTCAAGTGAAAATATATCTTTAAGAGAAAAAAGAACTCTGAGAGAAGAAAAAATTTCAAAGGAAGACAGACCACAAAGAAGAGTTGAAGTTGATGAACACAGCAAAAATGAAAGCAATTTTATGGATAAAATAAAAGCAATCCCATTGGGACTGAAACAAAAGTCAAGAGACGAAGAACATGATGTTAAGTCTAGCTCAGATGATGAAAATACTATCTTTCCTAAGAAAAAAATCGTTAGGGATGGTATAATAGCGGTTGTTATTGTCGCTTTGATTTTTATTGTTTATGTGTCCATAATTAAAGGCTTCAATGTACCTACAGTTCAAGAAACAAATAATGCCACAAGTAAGACTGTAAGTAAGTCTGATAAAAATAGTTCTTCAGGAGAACAATTAAACAAAGATACAACTAAACTGACTCAAAAGACAGAAGAAGAAAAAAATAAAGATGCTACAGAGTCAAAGGCAAGTCAGTTAGATCGTGAAGCAGATCAATATAAAGCTGGTAAGGGCGTTTACTATACTGTATTTGTTGGTGCTACAAGAGATAAAGATGCGGCACAATCGGTAGCGAATAATTTTGCGAAAAGGGGAATTAAAGCTGAAGTAATAAGAAACTCTGGGTACTATATGCTTAAAAATGGTGAATATTTCGATTATAATCAGGCTTTGACTGAGTCTAGACGTGTTTCAGCAAAAGGTGTACAGAACTATATCGCAACGCAAAATAAATACTATGATTTAAAAATAAGTGCTTTTAAAGAAAGAATACAAAATCTTTCAAAAGAACAATTAAAAACTGATTATGATGATTTAAGAAATCAGATATCATCAACTGGTAAAAACGCTTCATATGTTAAAAACCTTGATGAGATATACAATAATGCTTTAAAAGAAAAACAGTAAGGGGGAACAGATTTTGTTAAAGAACGGTGAGAAAGTAATTTTTAAAATAAAATCTGGATATGGTATAAATGGGTTGGAAGATTTCGACCTTGCTGATAAATGGCTGCAACTAACTAACCTTGGAAACATTTTCGTTTCCAAGGTTGATTGTTTACAGGGACAAAGTTCAGATTATTTAATGTATGACTATACAGAAGAGAGAATGAACCTATATTCAGAATTAGATGGTGATAATATCAATATTATCACTGAACTATTGCCATTTACTATGGTCAGAGGAGAATTTAAAACTAAATTATATCTTAGCTTGATAATGATTCTAGATTCAGATGAATTTGCTTTGATTAATAATCAAATAAAAAATATGATTTTTGATTTTAGACAAGGTGACATTATCCTTACAGCTGATGGGAAGTACACATATGCTGGAGAAATAGAAAAGGCAGAAAAGCGACTTGTTTTTAATTCTGGCAAAAATAGGTTTGAATTTAATTTCACAGATGTTGAAGTGTATTCTTCATCAGAGAATAGGATAAATTTCAAGGGATATTTTTATATGGATAAAGACTCTATTGTCATGAGAGATATTTCCTTTGTGGGATCAATTGACCAATACACACTGCCGAGAAATTTTGAGGAGTTAATAAAGGATAATAAAAGGATTGGAAGACTACCAAAAAGTGATCCAATTGTCTTTTGCAAACTTAGTGGTAGGATTAGAGGGAATGACTATCTTCTGAAAAATATGTTTTTGATAAGGCATGAAGATATTTTTGTGCTGTATGAGAAAAAACAAAAAAGAGAAATAATCTGTAAAGAAATAAGTGAGTTTACAAAATTCAATCTAGGTAATGGGAATTATATCATTTATGATGGCGAAGATGTATACAATATGTATATAAATGACAAAAATGCAGAATTAGTTGGATTTAATAAGTTGAAAATGATCGATGAACAGAAAATAGGATTTACAAAAGAATTGAGACCATTTTTCCTTGATGTTGTTGATGAATATATTAGGATATGTAAAGGAAAAGATAAATGCGTTTTAGAAATTGAAAAACTTTCTATCTCTGATATCTCGGTACATGAAGAGAATAGCATTGATAGTGAATTTTTTGTAGAAACAGAAATAAAATTTAAAGATAAGTATATCAAGCTAAACCTAAGAAGAAATCTTATTACGGAGCTATCCGCAAATATTTTTTCTGAATACCAAAACTCAATTTTAGAAGTTGTATCTGTCGATGAAGTATATGAGAACTGGACTAAATCAGTTTCAGATATGATAGTGTATAATTTCTTTGGACATATTTACGAGCTAAACAGGAAGTATGCAAATATAGGTGATTCAAATATAGGTATTTATGAAAAAGTTAATTTTATTAATGACATATATAAAGATATACAGATACAATTAAAAAACCTAGATTTAATCTCTGTATATATGTCAGAAATTCTTGAGAAAAATGAAATTAAGTATTTTAAAGGTCTAGGAATTGAGTCAGATTTTGACGAAATACAAAAACTTGAAAGGGTGTTTTTTGATCTGAGAAATGACATCAAATCAGATCTAAATAGTATCTCTAAAAGTATTGAGGTGATTGGGTATATGATTTTACCTGAAGAGATGAGAAAGTCATCAATAAGGCTACTAAAAGAATCACAGCTTTACCAAGTAGACTATTTTAGTATGCAAGCATATGACAAGATGAGTCACATTACGTATGACCTTTTGCCACATTATATTTCCAAAACGGTAAAAACAATTTTCACAGTTTATGAATCAATTAAGGATAATTATATAAAATTGGATAGTGATGATGTAAAGCAAGAACTAATGGAAAGAATAAAAGCTGCCCATATATTTAGGCAATTTGCAGTAGGAAAAGAATCTACAGTTCTTAGAAAAGAAGTGATTGAAGATCTTTAT